>NZ_JBHSPA010000016.1:0-187930 GCF_042656245.1 Nonomuraea insulae | reverse complement strand
CCGAGCGTCTCGCCCTGCCGTACCTCGAAGGAGACCCCGCACACCGCGTGCACGGTGCCGACCTGCTTGCGCAGCAGCCCGCGCGAGCGCAGCGGGAAGTGCTTGACCAGCTCGCGGACCCGCAGGATCGGCTCGCCGACCGCGGGCAGCGGCCGCTCCTCCTGCGGCGGGTAGACGGTCCCGCCGGTCAGCGTCTCGGCGAAGTGGCAGGCCGCCCGCTGCCCGGCGGGCGAGACCACGCGCAACTCGGGCTCCTCCTCGCAGACGCTCTCGGCGAGCGGGCAGCGCGGCGCGAACGGGCATCCGGGGCCGAGGCTGAGCAGCGAGGGCGGCGCCCCCGCGATGGGCGTCAGCCGCCGCTGCGGCCGGTCCAGCCGCGGCACGCCGCCTAGCAACCCCATCGTGTACGGCATGCGCGGCCGGTAGAACACCTCCCGCGCCGACCCGGTCTCCACCAGCCGGCCCGCGTACATGACCGCGACCCGGTCGGTGTGCCCGGCCACCACCCCCAGGTCGTGGGTGATGAGGATCAGCGCGGCCCCGGTCTCCTGTCTGGCCCTCTCCAGCGCGGCCAGGATCTGCGCCTGGACGGTCACGTCCAGGGCGGTGGTGGGCTCGTCGGCGATGATGACGTCGGGGTCGTTGGCCATCGCGATGGCGATGACGACCCGCTGGCGCATGCCGCCGGACAACTCGTGCGGGAAGCTGCCGGCCCGCTGCTCGGCGTGCGGGATGCCGACGATCTCCAGCAGCTCGACGGCCCTCTTCCTGGCCTTGGCCTCCCCCATGTCCTGGTGGGCCAGGATCGCCTCGGCGACCTGGTGGCCGACGGTGTAGACGGGGTTGAGCGAGGTCATCGGGTCCTGGAAGATCATCGCGATGCGGCCGCCGCGCACGTCGCTCATCTCGTCGTCGGTCAGCCCCAGCAGTTGCCTGCTATCGAACCGGATCTCGCCCTTCACCTGGGCGTTGGCCGGCAGCAGGCCCATGATGGCCAGCGAGGTGACCGACTTGCCCGACCCGGACTCGCCCACGATGCCCAGCGACTCGCCCGCGGCCAGCGAGAAGCTCACGCCGCGCACGGCCCGTACGAGCCCGTCGTCGGTCGGGAAGGAGACGTGGAGGTCGTCCACCTGGAGCACGGTCATGGGCGCACCCTGGTCTGCTTGGGGTCGAGGGCGTCGCGCAGGCCGTCGCCGATGAAGTTGACGCACAGCGCGATGAGGATGATGAACAGGCCGGGGAAGTAGAACAACCACGGCCGCGTCTGCACGGCCGTACGCGCCTCGCTGACCAGGATGCCCAGCGAGGTGTCGGGCGGTTGCACGCCGAAGCCGAGGAACGACAGCGCGGTCTCGATGAGGATGCCGGAGGCGACCAGGATCGTCGCCGCCACGATGATCGGGCCGATGGCGTTGGGCACCAGGTGACGGAAGATGATGCGGGCGTCGGTCGCGCCGAGCGCCCTGGCCGCCTCGACGAACTCCCGTTCCCGCAGCGACAGCACCACCCCGCGCACCACCCGGGCCACGTGCGACCACAGCAGGCCGGCGATGACCAGCGACACCATCCACCAGGCGCCGTCGGAGGAGCTGGCCAGCACGGCGGCCACCGCCAGGATCGGCAGGATGATGACCAGGTCGGCGACGCGCATCAGCACGGCGTCGACCGGGCCGCGGAAGTAGCCGGCCACCGCGCCCCAGACCGTGCCGATCGCGGTGGAGGCCACCGCGATCAGCAGCGAGATCTTCACCGACTGCTGGGTGCCCCGCATGACCAGGGCCAGCAGGTCCTTGCCGTCGCCTGTGGTGCCGAACGGGTGGGTGAGCGAGGGCGGCTGGGAGTTGTCGGGCGTGCTGGTGAAGTAGGTGTACTTCCACAGCAGCGGCCCGACGAAGGCGAACAGCACGATCAGCACGAACACCAGCAGGCTGAGCACGGCGAGCCGGTGCCGCAGGAAACGGCGCAGGACGAGCTGGGTCTGGGTCCGCTCGGTGACCGCGAACGGCTGGCCGGCGAGCGGTGGAGAGGCGCGGACCTGTTGCTGGAGGGGGTCAGTCATAGCGGATCCTCGGGTCGAGCTTGGCGTACAGCAGGTCCGCCAGCAGGTTGAACAGCACCACGGCGGTCGAGGCGACCAGCAGCCAGGCCATGACGACGTGCACGTCCCTGGCCCTGATCGCGTCGAGCAGCAGGCGGCCCGCGCCGCGCCACTGGAAGACGGTCTCGGTGACGACCGCCCCGCCGATGATGTTGGCCAGGTCGAGCGCGGTGATCGTGACCAGCGGGATGAGCGCCGTGCGCAGTGCGTGCCTGGTCATGACCTTGCGCCGGCGCAGGCCCTTGGCCCTGGCCAGCCGTACGTAGTCGCTGTTGAGCACCTCCAGCATGGCGGCGCGCTGGTAGCGGCTCCAGGAGGCGAAGCTGATCAGGGCGAGCGCGATCGTGGGCAGGATCAGATGTCCGACCCCGTCGGCGAGTTCCGCCAGGAAACCGCCCTCCACCACGACCGAGCTCTCCCCGACCGTGTAGAAGACCGTCCCGCCCAGGTTGTTGTTGGCGAAGACCCCGCCCTCCTTCAGCAGCACGGCCAGCCAGAACGCGGGCATGGCCAGGAACAGGAAGCCGAAGAAGGTCGAGGTGTAGTCGGTCACGGTGTACTGCCTGACGGCGCTGACCACGCCCACGACCACGGCCAGCACCAGCGCCACCAGCATGGCCAGCAGCACCAGCCGGAAGGTCACCGCGAACCTGGAGAACGCCTCCGGCCCGATCCTGAGGTACTGGTCGACCGAGGGCCCGAAGTCGCCGCGCAGGATGCCGGACAACCAGAGCCAGTACCTGGTCAGCAGCGGCCGGTCGACGAACAGCCGGTGCTCCTCGGCCGCGAGGACCTCCGGCGGCGGCGGTGGGTCGAGCAGCCGGAGCCGGTCGACCGGGTTGCCGGTGAGGGAGACGAGTAGGAAGACCACGAACGTGGCCGCGAGGATCACCGGGATCGACGCGGCCACCCTGCGAATGGCGTACGCGAGCATGATCACTGGGCCAGCAGGCCCCATTCCTTCGCGTTGTAGACGGGGCCGTCACCGGTCGGGTTGTTGCGGACGTTCACCACGTCCTTGTTCACCGCGATCATCGTCGGCTTCTGGTAGATGGGCAGGACGGCGTATCCGGCGGCGAACCGCTCCAGTCCTTGGTTGAGCAGGTCGGCGGCGGCGGACTGGTCGGCCGTCTGCACCGCGTCGTTGATCAGGCCGTCGATCTGCTTGTCGCCGTACTTGGAGTAGTTGCTGGCGCTGGCGGAGGCCCAGTTCTGCTGCGCGTTGACGAACGGGAAGATCGTGCCGGTCCAGCCGAAGAGGATGATGTCGAAGTCGCCCTTGCCCAGCGTGCCCGACAGGTCGTCGGTGGGTTCGACCTTGAGCGTCACCCCGAGCGGCCTGACCATCTCGGCGAACTGCTCGCAGATGACTTTGCGCACCTCGTTGCCGCCGGTGTAGCGCAGGCGCAGCGGCGCCACCTTCTCCCCCTTCGGCGTGACCAGGCCGTCAGGGTCGATCTTGTACCCGGCCTTGGTCAGCACGCTCTTGGCGGTGTCGATGTCGCCCCCGCCGGCCCCGGTCGGCGTGATGACGTCCTTGTAGTAGGGCGAGACGCCGGGGAAGAGGTTGTAGTTGTTGAGCGGCTTGATGTCGGGCGCGAACTGGCCGACGGTCTTGTCGATCAGCGCCTGCCGGTTCACGGCGGTGAACAGCGCCTGGCGCAGGGCCTTGTCCTTGAGGAAGGTGTTGGTGGTGCGGATGTCGAAGTGTTCCCAGCCGAGCCCGGGACCGATGTAGAAGTTGGAGTTCTGGTCCTGCTTGAGCTGCTGGACCATGTCCACCTGCGGTTGCGGGTAGATGGCGTTGACCTCGCGGTTGGCCAGCGCTGTCGGCAACTGCGGGACGTCAGTGATGATCTTGAAGATGAGCCGGTCGAGCGTCGGCTTCTGCTGCCCGTACCACTGGGGGTTGGGCACCATGACCAGCGAGTCGCCCTGCTTGTACTCCTGCAGCTTGTACGGCCCCCCGCTCCAGGTCGGCACGGTCTTGCTGAAGAACTCCACCGCCTTGGCCAGGTTGGCCTCGTTGTCCAGCGGCCCGACGGCCTTCTCGGCCACGTGGGCCGGGTAGATGCGGGACTGGGCCCACAACGCCTGCCACTCGGCGAACGGCTTGGTGAGCTTGACCGTGACGGTCTTGCCGTCGGGCGAGTCGATCGACTTGATCTGGTCGAAGCCCGCCTGGGTGTAGGGCGTGCACTTGGCCACGTCGCAGTCCCTGCCGTTGGCCACGCGCCACAGGTACTGCAGGTCCTTGACGTCGATGGGCACGCCGTCGTCCCAGACCGCCTCCTTGCGGATCTTGTAGACGATCGTGGTGGGGTCGGTGAGCTCGGCCGACTCCATCAGGTCCGTGTTGAGCCGCACCTTGGCGTCGGGGCTCTGGATGAAGATCCCGGGGTTGAGCGGGCCCAGCGCCTGGGAGGTGTAGAACAGGTTGCCCCCGGCGGAGTCAATGTTCCAGTTGGTCCACTGCTGTTCCAGGGCGTAGATGAGCTGCCCGCCCTGACGGCGCTGGCCGGTGTTGCAGGTGGCCGGGCTCTTGGGGCACTCGGCGAAGCCGACGCTTGTGGCGGTCTGCCCTTGGGTCTTCTGTTCCGTGGAGGGTTGGTTACCGGCACAGGCGGCTACGCCGAGCACAAGCGCGGCCAGGACCGTGAAGCCTCTTCGCATGGGGTGGCCTTTCAAGCGGCTTTCCCCACAGCATGAAGGGCCATGTGATCCTGTCCATCACGGTGATGTCACTAAATATTGCGATTCTGTGACAACCACAGTCAGGACGCGCCGACGGCGGCCGATCGAGGGCCTGACTCCGGAGACGCGGACGGGTTCTAGCGGGAGTTGCCAGCGCGCCAGGCGACGTAGTCGGCGACCGCCGCGGCGACGTCGAAGGCCGGGGTGAAGCCGGTGTCGTGGGTGAGGCGGGTGATGTCGAGGTAGGGGTCGTCGCCGGGGCCGCTCTGCCGTCCGGGCAGCAGGTCGAGCCGCGGGCCAGGGGTGATCGCCCGCAGGGCGGTGACGAGCTCGCGGTTGGTGGACGGCCGGCCGCTGGAGACGTTGTAGGTGTCGTGCCGCAGCGTCTTCGCGGTCATCAGCAGGGCGATCGCGCGCCCGGCGTCGGGTGCGTAGCAACTGTCGCCGCCGTCGTCGGCGTACAGCGGCTGCGGCCGCTCACCGCGGAGTGCGGCACTGATGTACGGCGGGATGTGGTTGAACGGCGATTCCGGGTCCATCAGCGGTCCCCAGGTGCTCCCGATCCGGAGGACGAGCGGCTGGACCCCGGTGCCCTGGAGGCTGTGCGTGGTCAGCGGCTCGACCGCCTTCTTGAAGGCGATGATCAGGAGCGGCACGTCCGCGGCGGGCAGTGCGAGCTCCTCGTGCCAGCGGGTCTCGCTCCGGCCGATGTAGACGCCGATGCTGCCGGCGACGGCGAACCTGCGCACGCCCCAGGTGCGGGCGGCGTCCAGCGCGTTGAGCAGGCCGGTCATGTCCGTGCGGAAGAAGTCGACCGGGTCCTTGCCGGGGATGGAGCCGGCGAGGTGGACGATGTCGCTGATGTCGTGGCGAGCGGCGAGGGCCAGGAAGGCGTCCCGGTCGGTGACGTCGAGGGGTTCCACAATGACCCGGCCGGCGAGGAACGACGGGACCTCGCTCCGGCGGTGTGCGGTGACGACGACTTCGTGTCCGAGGTCGAGGAGGGCGCGGGCAGTGTGGGCGCCGATCATGCCGAGACCACCGGTGACGAGGATCATCGGGCCACCTCGTAGCGGAGGTGGGTCACGCCGGGCGCCGGGACGGCCTCGATCAGGCGCAGGCGCACGTGCTCCGGCAGGTCCTGGAAGAAGGGGCGGCCGCCGCCGAGCAGGACGGGCACCTGGTGCAGGATCACCTCATCGACGAGGCCGGCTTCCAGCGCGGAGGTCAGCACGCCGCCGCCCATCAGGGCGACGTCCTTGTCCCCCGCGACCGCGCGTGCCTGCGCGATCGCGTCCTCGATGCCGGTGGTGACCAGCGTCTGCTTCTCGCTGATCTCGGGCGCGGGCCGGTGGCTGAGGACGAACAGCGGCGCCGTCGGGTGCGGGCCACCGCCTCCCCAATGGCTGGAGTGCTCGTAGGTGGTGCGTCCCGCGACAGTCGCGCCCACTCGTGCCGCGGCGGTGTCGAAGACCCGGGCGCTCGGCTCGCTCAGCTTGAATCCGTCGAACAGCCGGCTCGGCGTGTCCCCGTCGAAGTACCAGTCGAAGAGCATGGGCGCGTCACCGAGACCGCGTCCGAACTCCTTGTCGCCGTCGGGCGTGCGACCACTGACATAGCCGTCGACCGAGACGGCGTGGGCACTGAAGACCTTGCTCATCAGGGTAACCTTTCGCTTTCCGGATTCCTTCCGATTGCCGGAAAGTCTCGCGGCTCCGCTGCGCGACCGGCAGATGCTGATGTGGACAGTCAGCGGTGATGAACGTCATCGCCGGATCTGTGACATTTGCGCCTGCTCCCCGCGGCGTATGTCAGCGACGAACCCAGCGCTGATAGGCATCCAGGTCGACGTTGCCGCCGCAGAGGACGGTGACGACGTGACGGCCGGCGAAACGGTCACGGTCTTCCAGGACGGCGGCGACGCCGAGGGCGGCTGATGGCTCGATGACCAGGCCCGTGTCCTCCAGCAGCATCCGCATGCCCGCGATGATCGACGACTCGTGGACGAGGACGGCGTCGTCGGCCACCGCGAGGAGGTCGTCCAGGACCGCTGGGATGGGGTAGCGGCCGGCGACGCCGTCGGCGATGGTGTCGGTCGATTCGGTGGTGATGACGCGGCGCTCGTGCCAGGAGCGAGTCATCGCCGGCGCACCCACGGGCTGCACGCAGATCACCTCGACTCCGGGTAGCAGGGACTTGAGGACGTAGCCCACGCCGGTGGCCATCGCGCCGCCACCCAGGGCGATCAGAACGGTGTCGAACGTGGATTCCGCGCCCGCCAGCTCAAGGCCGATCGTCGCGGCTCCCTCGCAGGTCTCCACGTCCAGGCTGTCCTCGACCAGCCGGATGCCGCGCTCCCGCGCGATATCCGCGGCCCGCTCGCGGGCCATTTCGAAGTCGCCGTCCACAAGCTCCAGCTCCGCACCCAGAGCGCGGATCCGATCGAGCTTGGCGACAGGCGCCCGCCGCGACGCGACGACCGTCACGTTGAGGCCACGGCGGCGGCCCGACCAGCCGAGCGCCTGGCCGAGGTTGCCGGCGCTGGCGCACACCACGTCGGTCCGGCCCTGCCCGGCCAGCAGGCTCGTCACCAACTCGGTGCCCCGGGCCTTGAAGCTGCGGACCGGGTTCGCCGTCTCCAGTTTGACGTGCACGGTGCAGCCGAGCCGGCGTCCCAGCGCATCGCACGGGTACATCGGGGTGTCCAGAAACATGGGGTCGATCACGCGGCGGGCCGCGTGGATCCGGTCAAGATCAAGGCGGGTCTCGAGCACGCCGAGACTATACACACCCGACGGTGGCCGACCGCGATCACGTCCGACGACCACGTTGACGTATCGGTCCGGCCCCTGCTGTGCAGGATATCGCTCGCCTGGGTGAACACATCGAAGAACCGGCGGACTTCGGTCAGGGTGCCGTCGGTCGCCAGCCGAGCTCCGGCCCGAGTCCGGTGGCGATGTCGGTGAGGATCTGCACATAGTCCTCGTGGTCGAACGTGAACGGCAGCGCGAACGCCACCTCGTCGATCTCCCGGTAGGCGGCATGGGCATGCAGCCGCTCGGCGATCTCGGCGGAGCCGCCCACGAGATCGGGCGCGAACATCATCCGTGCGGGCCCCTGGGGCTCGAAGGTTCTGGGCAGGCGCTTGCCGGTGTACTCCTCGTACTTGGCCCGTTGCCCGGACGAGGCGCTGTCGGTGGGGATGACCACCAGGCCCTGGGAGACGCGGGCCCGGTCGCCGTCGGGGTGGTGCGCGCGGAACTCCCGTACGTGGGAGAGCTGGATCTGGGCGAAATCCTCAGACTCCTCCGCTTTCACGACGCTGCTGGTCAGGAAGTTCATGGCGTTCTCGCCCGCCCATCGGGCCGAGCGCAGGCTGGCGCCGCCGTACCACATGCGGGCGCCGAGGCCGGGGGAGTGGGGCTGCACCCGGTCGGAGAAGACCTCGAAGCCCTCGACCCCGCTGAAGTCGGTGGCCGGCTCGCCGCGGACGAAGCCCAGCAGCCGGCGCACGCGTTCGTAACCGAAGTCCTCCTGGTCGCCGGTGCCGGGGTAGAGCGCGTCCTTGACCTGGTCGTAGTGGAAGGGCGGGCCGACGCTGACGCCCGGGTTGAGCCGGCCGCCCGACAACACGTCCACGGTCGCCAGGTCTTCGGCGAGCCGCAGCGGATTCTCCCAGCCCAGGGGGATGACCGCCGTGCCCAGCTCGATACGGCTGGTGCGCTGGGAGGCCGCCGCCAGCACCGCGACGGGCGAGGAGATGCCGTACTGCAGGTGCCGGTGCCGCACCCATGCGCTGTCGAAGCCCAGCCGCTCACCCAGCTCGATGATCTCCAGCGTCGACTCGTGCCCGCGGCGCGGATCGGCCTCGTCGAACAGCCCGATCGTCAGGAAGCCCAGCTTGCGCAGTGGCATGCGCGTCCCTCCTTAAAGTCACATTTCCGGTTGACTTTAAGGGTAATAGGCTCCTTTGTGGAGTGACGATACGAGCTAGCGCAACTCGCGCTTAAGGATCTTGCCGGTCGCCGTCATCGGCAGGCTTTCGCGGAACTCGATGATCCGCGGGTACTTGTAGGCCGCCATGTTCTCCTTGCACCAGGTGATGAGCTCGTCCTGGCTCGCCGTCGCGCCGGGCGCCGGGATGACGTAGGCCTTGACCTCCTCGCCGTGCGAGCCGTGGGGAACGCCGACCACCGCCACCAGCGAGACCGCCGGGTGCGTCATCAGCACCTCCTCCAGTTCGCGAGGGTAGATGTTGAAGCCGCCTCGGATGATCATGTCCTTCGTGCGGTCGATGATGGCGTAGTAGCCGTCCTCGTCGCGGGTGGCGACGTCGCCGGTACGGAACCAGCCGTCCCGTATGACCTCCTCGGTGGCCTCGGGCCGCCCGTAGTAGCCCTTCATGACGTTGTGCCCGCGGACGGCGATCTCGCCGGGGCCCCCGCCCTCGACGGTGTTCCACTCGTCGTCCACCAGTCGCATCTGCACGCCCCAGACGGGGAAGCCGATGGTGCCGGGCTTGGTGGGCCGGCCGGGCTGGTTGAAGCTGGCCACCGGGGAGGTCTCCGACAGGCCGTACCCCTCCAGGATCGGAATGCCGCAGGTGGCCTCGAAGTCCTTGAGCACCTCGACCGGGCAGGAGGCCCCGCCCGCCACCGCCACCCGCAGCGCCGAGGGCGCCTCGGCCCCGTCGGCGTGGATCTTCGACAGCAGCGCCCAGAACATCGTCGGCACTCCGGCGAACATGGTCACCTTCTCCCTGCGCATCAGCTCCAGCGCCTCGCCGGCCTCGAAGCGCGGCTGGAGCACGAGGGTGGCCCGGCGGCGCACGCTCACGTTCATGACCGCGATCTGGCCGAAGGAGTGGAAGAGCGGCAGCACGGTGAGGGAGACGTCGCCGTCGGGACCGGCGGGGAACATCTCGTCGCTGACGATGGTGTTGGTCAGGATGTTCATGTGGGTCAGCTCGGCGCCCTTGGGCTGACCGGTGGTGCCGGAGGTGTAGAGGATGGCCGCGGTGTCGTCCGGCTCGGTCCGCACCGTCTCGAACTCCCCGGACATGCCGTCCAGCGCCGCCCAGAACGATTCGCCGTGCTCCGACTCGGTGGCCAGCGGCGTGGCGGGCAGGACGAGGAAGAGGTCGCAGCCCTCGGCGGCGTCGAAAGCCTCGCGCCCGCGCGCGCCCATGGGCAGCTCGGGGGAGCCCTCGAAGCAGAACAGCGCCTTGGCGTCGCTGTCGTTCAGGTGGTAGACGATCTCACGCGGCTGCAGCAGCACGTTGAGCGGGACCACGGTCGCCCCGGCCTTGAGAATGCCGAAGTAGACGAAGGGGAAGTAGGGCAGGTTCGGGCAGAGCAGCGCGACCTTGTCGCCCTTGCCGATCCCCCGGGCCACCAGGAGGTTGGCCACCTGGTTCGCGACGGAGTCCACCATCGAGTACGGCAGGCGCAGATCGCCGAAGACCAGGGCGGTGCGGTCCGGAGCGTTGCGAGCGCTGTCTTCCAGAATGATCGACAGATTGAGCATCGCGACCCTTTTCGTCTCGGAGACATTTCGTACGACGAAGAATGCGGCACCGATGCGGCCAGGGCTTGTACGAACGTGTCGAATCAGGGCAGCCAGTCGATGGCGGCGGCCAGCGTGGACGGCGCGGTCCCGAAGTTGTGCCTGAAGACCCGGGTGAAGTGTGACCCGTCGGTGAATCCGGCACTGTGGGCGGCCATCGTCAACGACTCTCCCGCGGCCACCAGCCTGATCGCGTGCTGAATGCGCTGCCAGCGCACATAGGGTCGCAGCGGAATCCCCACCTGCGCGCTGAACAGATGCGCCAACCGGCTCGGGGACAGGTGCACCGCGGCCGCGAGCACGCCCAGACGCACCGGCCCCCCGGCCAGGAGAGTGGGGATCACGGCTATCGCCATCTCCACCGCCGGGTGAATCGGGATTTCCCCGGCACCACGCTGGCCCGTCCAGTCCTCGACGACCTTCAGGGCCGCAGCCGCCTCGGCCGTGTGTTCATGGCCGTTCGAGGGTCTCGTGAACGTGAGCGGCGCCGCCACCTTACGGTGTCTCGGGCTCGCGGGCGGGAAGGGCGGGCTCCAGCTCGGCGCGTCGGCCCCCGCACCAGAATGGGCGAAAAGAGAACGGCCTGGCGAACCGCCGGGTTCGAGCAGAACCAGCAGGGCTCCGCGAGCTCCCGTGAGGATGGCGTGGCCGGTGTCGGGAGGAATGACCGCGGTCCGGGTGGTCAGCCGCCGGCCATGGGCGTCGGCCATGGTGAAGGGTTCCGCGGAGACGATCAGGTGGACCGCGTGGTGGGAGTGCAGCTGGTTCGTGCCGATGGTTCCGCCGTACAGCAGGGCGCCCGGGCGGAGTAAGCACCAGCCGCGCCAGAGATGCGACATCGCGCCTCCTAGTGTTCTCGCAGTCCGATCCTTGCGTATTCCGGCTAGTTCACATCAAGTCACCATCGGTCGAGGTATCTCCGCATGATTACTGTCAGTAATGGGAATAACGCTCTCCGTATCAACAAGAGGCTGTCTAGTCTGAAATATGCCGATTTATCGGGGGATGGGGGGCATCGGCGATGGGAAGAGGCGGGACCATACTCGTCAGCACGTTCACGGTGGTGCTGCTCCTGGCCGCCGGATGCACCTCGGGCGGCCCCAACCCGCCGCCCGAGAAGCAGCAGGCACAGGGCCCGCCGGCCAAGTTGTCGATCACGCCTGCCGACGGCACGAAAAAGGTTCCCCCGGATACCGGGATCAGCGTCAAGGTCACCGACGGCAAGATCACCCAGCTGACCGTCGCCGACGCCGAGGGACACGAGGTCGCCGTGAGTGCGGGCGCGGACGGGACGTGGCGGCCGACGTGGCCGTTGAAGCCGTCAACGGCGTACACGGTGAGCGTGCGGGCCACCGGCGCGGATGGCAAGCAGATCGCGAAGCGGGCCGCGTTCACCACGCTGAAGCCGAAGCGGGTGCTGCAGAGCGGCATGTCGCCGCTGAACGGTGAGAAGGTCGGTGTCGGGATGCCGATCCAGCTCCTGTTGTCGCAGCCGGTGACCGAGCAGAAGGACCGGGCCGCGGTCGAGCGGTCGCTGACGGTTCAGATGTCCGAGCCGGTCGAGGGCGCCTGGAGCTGGGTGAGCGACCGGGAGGTCCAGTTCAGGCCGCGCGAGTACTGGCCGGCCGGTGAGAAGGTCACGGTGGTCGCCCACCTGGCCGGCCTGCGGGTCGGACGGAGCCTGTGGGGCACCAAGGATCGCAGCCTGACCTTCTCCGTCGGTCCCGAGCACATCACCACGATCCGCAACAAGGCCCACCGGGCGGTCGTGCGCAAGAACGGCGAGGTCGTCAAGACCATCCCGGTCAGCCTGGGCAAGCCGGGCTACGAGAGCTATTCCGGCACCATGATCGCCCAGGAGAAGTCCACGGACTTCCTCATGGACTCGGCCACCGTCGGCATACCGGGCGAGTACTTCCACCACACCAAGTGGAACGTCAGGATGACCTACAGCGGCATGTTCTTCCACGCCGCACCATGGTCGACGAGCGCGCAGGGCAACCGCAACGTCAGCCACGGATGCGTGAACGCCGGCTCGGCCAACGCCCACTGGTTCTACAACTTCACCCAGCGGGGAGACATCATCGAGGTCACGGGGACCTCGCGCAAGCTCCAGTTCGGCAACGGGCCGACGCCGTGGGCCAAGTCGTGGGAGCAATGGCTGGCGGGCAGCGCCCTCAGCGAGTCGGCCAACACCTGACCTCGTCCGGGCCGCGGCCGAGGTCGCGGCCCGGACGGCTGCCTCCTAGGAGCGTTCCGCGATCTGCTGGAACTTGGTCAGGATGGCGCGCGGGTCGCCGCCTGGCGCGAGGGCGGTGCCCAGCTCCGCGGCCACCGAGCCGCGCAACTCGGCCCAGACCGGCTGCGAGGTCGGGTCGAAGCGTGCCTTGGCCACCATGTCGACGATGGGGCTGACCTTCGGGTCCTTTCGCATGACCGCCGAGGCGGAGGCGGTCGTCGGCAGCAGGCCCTCGACCTTCAGGTAATCGGCGTAGTTGCCGGCCTGGTAGAAGTAGTCGAGGAACTCGCGGACCAGCTCCTGATTGCCGTCCTTCTTGAAGGCCATCAGATAGTCCTGGATGCCGTGGGTGGCCGGCTCGGCTCCGTGGTTGGTGGGGTGTGTCGTGGCGCCGTACTCGACCTTCGACTTCTCCACCTGGTCGAGGAAGGCCCGGGTACCGAAGGAGGCGTACACCATGCCCACCTTGCCCTGGGCGAACAGCGGCCAGGTGCCGTCGGGGCGGTTGGTCTGGCCCGGGTTGGGCTGGGTGTACCCGTCCTGGGTCAGCGACTTGAGGAATTCCAGCGTCTCGACGGCGCGCTCCCCGTTGACGGTCCACTTGTCGCCGGTGCGCCAGTCGCCGCCGTCGGCGCGCATCCAGGTGCCGAACTCGTAGTCGCCGGCCTCGGCGCCGAGCGCCAGCGCGTACGGGATGTAGCCGCCGGGCAGGGCCTTGATCGCCTTGGCCGCCGCACGGAACTCGTCCCACGTGGCCGGAGGCTTCTCGAAGCCGGCCTTCTTCAGGATCGTCTTGTTGTAGTACATGCCGTTGACGGTCGCGACGAACGGCAGACCGTACTGGGTGCCGTCATAGGAGGCGTTCTCGGCGAAGGACGGCAGGAAGTCCGACAGCACCTCTTTGGACACCACTTCGTTGGCGCGGTACAGCAGGCCGGCCTCCGCGTAGTCGGCGAAGACGTTGATGTTCAGGACGTCGGGGAACTGCTTGGTCTGAACCATAGTGTTGACCTGGCTCTGCAGGTTTCCCCAGTCGATCACCTGCAGGTCGACGTTCTTGCCGGGGTGCTCGGCCTCGAAGGATTTGATCAGCTCGTCCCAGTAGGGGCGCGTGCCCTCGGTGTACTGGGCGACGACCAGCTTGATGGAGTTCTGCCCGCCGTCCGCACCCCCGCCCGCCCCGCCGCCGCACGCGCTCAGCCCGAGCACGAGAGCGGCGATAGCGGCCAGGCCGCCGAGCCGTGGTCTTCTTCTGGAGGTCATCTCATACCGATCTTTCTCGTTGTCACTTGGTGCTGCCTGCGGTGAGGCCGCTCACCAGGTGCTTCTCGATGAGGGCGAAAAGGATCACCGCCGGCACGATCGCCATCAGCGCCGCGGCGAAGAGGTACTGGTAGTTGGTCTCGTACAGGCCGATGAACTGCTGGACGCCGACCGTGAGAGGCACGCGGCCGTTCGCCGGATCGTTGAAGAGCGTCAGTGAGATGACGAACTCGTTCCACACCTGGATGAACGTGAAGATCATCACGGTGACGAGGCCGGGCGCGGCCAGCGGGAGGATCATGCGCAGCATGATGCGGAACTTGCCGAGACCGTCCATCATCGCGGCCTCGTCGATCTCCACGGGGATCGAGCTGAAGTGGGCGTGCAGGATCCACACGGCGAAGGCGAGGTTGAAGGCCGAGTTGATGGCGATGATGACGCCGTAGCTGTTGATCCCGTCCACGAACACCGCCTGCCGGTACAGGCCGATGAGCAGCGCCACCGCGGGGAACATCTGCGTCACGAGGATCACGCTGAGGAAGGCCGTCCGTCCCCTGAACCGGGAGCGGGCCAGCACGTAGGCCGCCGGCGCGGCGATGACCAGGACGAGCGCCGTGGAGGCCAGCGCGACGGTCAGGCTGACCCGGAAGTAGTCGGCCAGCGGGATGCGCCGCCACACGTCGGCGTAGTTGAACCACGCCCAGCTCTCGGGCAGGTAGTTCGCCGGGACGGCGAACAGTTCCGCGTCGGTCTTGAGTGAGCCGAACAACATCGCGGCGTAGGGCGCGATGAAGAACAGCGCCACCGCCAGCCCGACGATCGGGAGCACCACGGGGCGGATCCGCGCCCACCCACGGCCCGCCCGCAGCAGCACCGGCCTGCTGGGCCTGACCGGCGCCGGACTCCGCGGGGGAGCGGCGGGACGCTCTTCGACAGGCGGGGGAGCGGGTGTCCCGTCGCCGGCCGCGGGGTCGCGGTGCGGTCGCAGCACCAGGACGAAGGCCAGGATGAGCAGCAGCAGGAAGACCACGTTGAGCACGCCCAGCGCCGCGGCCTCACCCGAGTCGAGCTGCGCGGTGAACGCGATCTTGTACAGCCAGGTCACCGTCGTGTCGGCGTGGTTCCCCGCCGTCTTCCCCATGATCACCCAGATGACGGTGAACGCGTTGAAGACGTGCAACATGTTGAGGACCAGCGCGATCATGAGCGACGGCCGCAGGATCGGCAGCGTCACCCGCCGCCAGGTCGCCCACGCGCTCGCGCCGTCCATCTTCGCGGCCTCCAGCACGTCGTGCGGCACCGTCTGCAACCCGGACAGCAGCACGTACGTGGTGAACGGCATCGAGGTGATGATCCCGACCGCCATGACCGAGTACAGGGCCGTCGAGGGGTCCTTGTACCAGTCGACGGGCGCGGAGATGATCGACAGATCCATCAGCAGCCGGTTGAGCAGGCCGTTGCCGCCCTCGTAGATGAAGCGCCACACGGTCGCGGTCATCACCAGCGAGGTCGCCCACGGCACCACCAGCGCGAGCCGGACGAGCTTGCGGCCGAAGAACTCCTTGGACAGGAACTGCGCCAGCGCGAGCGAGAGCAGCATGGTCAGCCCGACGACGATCACGAGCCACAGCAGCGTGTTGCCGACCACGAGGCCGAGCGCGTCCTCCTGCAGCAGCCTGACGTAGTTGTCCAGCCCGGCCAGGCCCCTGACCAGCCCGATCCTGCTGATGTCGAGGAAGGACATGTAGACCATGTACAGGGCGGGAAAGCCGACCACCCCCGCGATGAGGAGCGTGCTCGGCGTGAGCCAGCGCCATGGCACGGTGCGACGCCACAGGTCGGCGGCTCGGCTCGCCGGCCCGGGAGCTGCCGATCGCGTCCTCATCGGGGGTCTCTGAGATTGGCGGTCCAGGAGTCGAGCGTCGCCTGCCACTCCACCGGATCCTCCGGCATGCCGGGCACTCCCGGCCGCCGCTGCCAGGGCAGCGGGCCGGACTCGCGCCGGTACTCGACCCCGATCGCCTCCAGCCGCGGCAGGTGAGCGGCCAGGCGGCTACGGAAGTCGTCCAGGTCTCGCTCGGGCCCAGACCAGACGGTTTCGGCGAAGGCCGCCAGCCGGGGGAAGGCCATGTAGTCGACGTGCCTGGTGGAGTCGATCAGCTCGGTCCAGATGCCGCACTGGGCGCCCAGGACGTGTTCGGCGGCCGGGTCGCCGCGCAGTTCGGCCGGGACGGGTTCGAAGGCGTAGACGTCCTCGAGGGTGAGCACGGTCCTGAACGGCAGGGGCTCGTCCTCGAGGTGGCTCTGCCGGTAGTCGAGGTAGACGGCGGTGTTGGAGCAGTTGATGACGTCGTGTCCGGCGCGGGCGGCGGCCACCGCGCCCAGGTCGGCCCGCCACGAGGCGACCACCGCCCCGGGGGCGAGCCCGCCCTCCAGGATCTCGTCCCAGCCGACCAGCCGCCGCCCGCGCCCGGCCAGGTACTCGTCGAACTGGTGGATGAACCAGCTCTGCAGCTCGTCCTCGTCGCGCAGCCCCTCCCCGGCGATGCGGCGGCGGGCCGACGGGCTGGCGCGCCACTGGTCCTTGGGGCACTCGTCGCCGCCGACGCACACGTACGGGCTGGGGAACAACTCCAGCACCTCGTCGAAGACGTTCTTGAAGAAGGCGATCGTGGAGTCCTCGACGTTGAGCACGTTGAAGCCGACCCCCCAGGTGGTGCCCACGCCGAGCGGGATGTCGAGGTTGCCCAGCTCGGGGTAGGCGGCGATGGCCGACTGTGTGTGCCCGGGCAGGTCGATCTCGGGTACGACCGAGATGTGGCGGCGGGCGGCGTAGGCGACGATCTCCCGGATGTCGTCCTGGGTGTAGAAACCGCCGTGCGGCCGTCCGTCCATCTCGCCCATCCAGCCGACCTGGCTCTCCTCGCGCCACGAGCCGATCTCGGTCAGGCGCGGGTAGCGCTTGATCTCGATGCGCCACCCCTGGTCGTCGGTCAGATGCAGGTGCAGGACGTTCAGCTTGTGCAGTGCCATCAGATCGATGAAGCGCAGCACGTCCGCCTTGGTCATGAAATGCCGGGCCACGTCGAGGATCGCGCCGCGCCAGGCGAAGCGCGGGCTGTCCCGCACCTGTACGGCGGGCACCTCCAGCGGCGCCGCACCCGCCCGGCGGAAGGCCTCGGGCGGCATGAGCTGGCGCAGCGTCTGCGCCCCGTAGAAGGCCCCGGCCGCGGACCCGGCGTGCAGGGCGACCTCGCCGGGCGTGACGATCAGCCGATAGGCCTCCGGCGGCAGGTCGTCGAGGGCGAGCCTGATCGTCGACGGGCCCGGACTGCTGGGCAGCAGCTCTCCGCCGGTGACCGGGCTGAGCTCGCCGCGCAGCCAGGCCGCGACCTCGCCGAACGCGGGATCGGCGACGAGCGCGGTCCCGCGGTCGATGACGAAGCGGCCGGGTCCGGCCTCGTACTGCAAGGGCTTGGGGACGATCATCAGCGGGTCTCCTGGGAACATTACGAAGGACAGCTTCTTTATTAACAGCAGCCACGATCACGGGTCAATGCTCATTTATGCTCACCGTTCGCCCAGCTGATCATCTTTGAGCGCTCGATTGCTGGCATAATCGACCCGGGATTACAGAGGAAACCTGCGTTAGGACGACGATGGCCACACTTCGCGGCGGCGACCTGTCACGGCTCAGGCAGCTCAACGCCCTGACCGCGATCGGAATGTTGCGCGGTGCCGGACCCCTGACGCTGTCGGCCCTGGCCGAACGCGCCGGTCTGTCGCGCCCCTCCACGAAGGAGGTCGTGGACGAGCTCATGGAGCTCGGCTGGGTGGAGGAGACCACACCCGCGCAGGGCACGCTCGGCCGGCCCGCCCGCCGCTACCGCTTCCGCGCGAGCAACGGTTACCTGGTGGGGCTCGACATAGGGGGTCACAACATCCGCGCCGCCCTGGCGGACCTGAACGGTGAGATCCTGGCCGAGACCCGCCGGCCCGTGCACCCGGACATCCCTCTCGACGAGCGCCTGGCCGCGATCGAGCAGACGGTCGCCGGCTGCCTGGCGCTGGGCGGCAAGACGATCGCCGACGTGTGGATCGTCGCGGCGGGCACGATCGGCGTGATCACTCCCGAGGGCCGCATCCTCTACTGCGCCGCGATTCCCGCGTGGACCGGCCTCGACCTGGCCGGGCACCTGCGCGAGATGTTCCCCTGCGAGATCCTCGTCGAGAACGACAGCCGCCTGGCCGCCAAGGCCGAGGCCGTACGCGGTGCCGCGCGCGACGCGAGCGACGTGGTGTTCCTCCACGTCGGCCGCCGGATGGGCGCGGCGATCATCATCGACGGCAAGGTCCACCGCGGCTTCGGCGCGGCGGCCGGCGAGATCGCCATGTTGCCGCAGGCGCAGCTGTTCGACGCCTCCGAGCACCTGCAGAACTGCCCGATCATCCCCGAGGGCATCTCGCCGGCCGACGCCGCCGGCTACACCCTGGCCGCGGCCCGCGCGGACGACCCGGTGGCGCTCGCGGCGGTCGAGCGCTACGTCGACGACCTGGCGGTGGGCACCAGCGCGATGGTCCTGCTGCTCGACCCGCAGGTCGTCGTTTTGGGTGGCGGCTTCTCCCGCTCGGCCGACGTCCTGCTGCCGCCGCTGCGCGAGCGCCTGGAGCGCACCTGCATCCGCCTGCCGGATCTACGCGCGTCGACGCTGGGCGACGAGTGCGTGGTCACGGGCGCCATCGACTATGCCGTCGCCCACCTTGACCACCAGCTCTTCACCCCGGACGCGCCCCTGCCCACCTCCGGCGACCCCCAGAAGATGATCTAGAGCGCAGGTCTGCACATAGGGTGTCAAGAGGCTCCTCATGCCGGGTCTTCGTAACGTCGCTCAACGCCGGATGCTCAGGTAACGACGGTGCTGGTAGCGGTAGAACACGGTCAGGCAGGCGGCTGCGGTGGCGAGCCCGGCGGCCAGGGCGGACATCAGGTGGTGGTCCGTCACGACGTAGTAGGTCAGCAGCGCGAGGCAGACGCCGGCCAGGACGCCGTTGATGACGGCGATCATGCTCGCCGCGGTGAAAAGCCCTGCCAGTGGGCCAGATTTGACCGCCATCGACCTGAGCGCGTCCTCGGTCCCGCCTTCGACCGCGGCCCATGGAGGGAAGTAGCGCGCCGCCTCGGGGCCGAGCTCGCGATAGTAGCCGCGGATGCGGGTGATGCCGCTCAGATACAGGATGTTCTGTACTCCCGTGTCGACGAGCCGGGCCGTGGTCAGCACACCCAGCACGAAGACCGTCGGCAACGCGGCGGCGGCGAAAGGCAGCAACAGGCCGGGCGTCTGCGAGGCGAACCCCAACGCGATCAGACTGCTGGACAACACCGACAGATAGAGCGACGAACGACCGATCGCCTCGCTGACCGTCGTGCCGGCCGCCGATTGCAGCACGAAATGCTCCGTCACGATCGCCGACATGAGTGTCGCCGACGGCTCGGCGTCCTGATTGTCTGCTTCCATGACCGCTCCCATTCTTCGCTCGGGCAGACCGGCAGGGGCGCCTGCCGGTCCCCGCCTCCGTCCAGGCGCCGGCCGGTGAGACCCCTGCCTCCTCGGCGGCCGAGGTCAGCGGAAGGCGTCGGCGTGTACCTCCGCCCACTGCTCGAAGGTGCGGGGCGGATGTCCGGTCACCTCGCGCACGGTCGGCAGGACCTGCGACTCATCGAGCGTGCCGTCGGCGTAGAAGCGGAAGAAGGCATCGACGTACTCGGCCGGCATGGTCGCCTCCATCTGGGCTCGGGCCTCCTCGTCCGTCAGGCCCTCGCAACGCAGGTCCCTGCCCAGCACCTTGGCCAGCACGGCGATCTGATCGGCGGGCAGCAGCGAATCCGGGCCGGTCAGCTCGTAGATCCGGCCTTCGTGTCCGTCGCTCGTCAACGCCAGGGCCGCCGTGGCCGCGATGTCCGTGGGATCGATGGCCGCGGCGGCCACCCCGGCGAACGGCACGCGTACCAGGTCGCCGGCCCGAAGCTGCGGCAGCCAGCGCAGCGCGTTGGACATGAACGCCCTGGGTCGCAGGAACGTCCAGGGCACATCCGCCTCCCTCACGGCGCGCTCGGAGAGCGTCATGTAGCGGGAGACCGCATTGCTCATGTCCGCGAGCGCGGCGGAGCCGCTCGTCAGCAGCACGACCCGCCTCACCCCTGCCTCGCGCATACGGGCCAGCAGGCCGGGCATGTCCGCATATCCCGGCAGCAGGAACACTCCCCGCACGCCGATCAGCGCATCGGCCAGACTGTCGGGCCGGTTCAGGTCGCCGGTGACGGGCTGTACGCCGGGCGGCAGAGTGACGCCCGCGGGGTCGCGTACCAGCGCGCGCACCTGCTGCCCCGCCTGAGCCAGCCGGCTCACCAATGCGGACCCGGTGTTGCCGGTGGCGCCGGTCACCAGAATCATCATGTCTCCCATCGAGTTGTCGGCGTTCGAAGTTCGAAGTGCTATGCGGCGGCGAGACCGACGGCCAGGGCGATCAACGCGGCGGCCAGGAGCAGACCCCCGCCTCGCGTGAGCATCGTGCCGGGCGAGCGGGCGCCCTGCCGGCCGACGGCCAGATGCAGGAAGAACCCACCCGACTGTGCGAGCACCCCGGCCAGCAGGACCCCGCCGGCCAGCCACTCCAGGCCGGCGGAGAGACCAGCGCGCGGCAGGTAGAGGAAGTAGACCAGCGACAACACCAGCAGCACGCCGGCGTGTGCGTGGCCGGCGCGGAAGAAGCGCTCGCGGAACTCGCCCAGCTTCTCGCGATCGGTGGTGACGAAGCGGAGCAGCGCGTGCCCGCCGAACTCCACCGTGACGACCGAAGCCAGGGCGATGACCGGCAGGACCTCGGTGGCCTGTCCCATCAGATCCCCTTCATCGTGTGATCGTTCCGACTTGACATAGAAGATAGTGACATTCGGCAAACAGGGATCCATAGTGCCCCTGTCATCGGCCGGGTGTGCATTTTGCATGGCCGGCTCAGCGGCAGTCGCGACAAGAGCTCGACCGCCTGACTGTGTGAGTCCGCCCGCTGCGATAGCGTCCCCCTATCGGCAGAGCTGCACGGCTCATCGGAAGGCACCGAGTGGGGCGCAACGCGGACGACCTCCCGCTCCGGCTCGCCCGGGGAATCCTGTGGGCGGCTTTCGGCATTCTGTTCTGCATCCGCGTGGCCAGCGGGCTGGACAACGGTGCGGGCGCGCTCGGGGTGCTGCTTCCCATGGCGTCGTACCCGCCGCTCGTCGCGCTGGTGGTGTGGCGCTGGAGCCCGGCCGTCCGATACGGGCTCCTCGCGGCCGTCGTGCTGCTCTACTGCGTGCCGTTCCTGGTGGTCGGGGAGCTCTGGGACTGGGTGCCGTGGACTCTGGCCGCCGCGGTCCTGTGCGCTCTGCCCGCCCGGTTCGCCTGGCCGCTGTTCGTCTTCATCGTGGCCGCGTCCGGCGTGGGCGTGCTCGCTTTTGGATACGACCTCTATCCCGGGTACGAGGGACAGGTCAGCGTCGGTTACATGATCATCACGGCGGATGACGGGCTCATCCTCTTCGGCTTGTCCGCGCTGGTCAGGGCTGTCGAGCAGTTGCACGGCACTCGGGAGGAACTGGCCAGGATGGCCTTGGCCAGGGAACGCCTGCGACTGGACGGAGAGCTGCGCGACCTGCTCGGCGGAAAGCTCCAGGTGATCGCGTTCCGGATGCGGAAGGCGGGTCAGGAGGGGGCGCAGGACGCGCGGCGCGACATTCAGGAAGGCGTCGCGCTCGCCCGGCGCACCCTGGCAGAGGTACGAGCCATGGCCGGCGCCTACCGGGCCGATCCGCCCGCGCGGATGCCGCCGCCGATCGAGTCGATCCGGCTGGCCCGGCGTGTGCTGCTCGCGGTGCTGGTCGTCCAGTGCGTGCTCGTCGTGAAGCTCCTGGCCTACCTGTATCCCGCCGACTGGCCGGCGCTCGGCTTCGCCACGGCTCTGCTCGCCGTCATCGTGATCCTGCAGATGCTGCCGCAGTCGCGGGCGGTCCTGCTCGCGCAGAGCCTGCTGATCGTGGCGCCCCTGGCGATCTTTCCCGACGCGTGGGACCGTCTGCTGGGCATCTTGACGGGCAAACTGCTGCTCAACCTACGGCCGCCGCGTTCCTGGGCGGTCGTCGGGGTCGTCCTGGCCGGGCACCTGACCTGGTTCCTCTACTCCATCGACGGCAGCGCTTTCGTCATCGACGACCTCGCCGCCGCACTCAGCAATTTCGGCGGCCACATCATGATCATGTGGTTGGTGTACTGTCTCGGGCGGCTGAGCGGGCTCGCAACCATTCTGGAGCGGGCGCAGCACGAGCTCGCCGAGGCGGCGGTGCGGCGCGAACGGGTGCGGATCGCCGGGGATCTGCACGACGTGCTGGGTTTCAGCCTGTCGGCGGTGGCGCTGAAGGGCGAGGTGGCCGAACGCCTGCTGCACACCGACCCCGCGCGGGCCGGAGCCGAGACCGGCGCGCTCGTGTCGCTGGTCGAGCGCGCTCTGGAGGAGTTGCGGTCCATCGCCG
Source organism: Nonomuraea insulae (assembly GCF_042656245.1). NCBI lineage: Bacteria > Bacillati > Actinomycetota > Actinomycetes > Streptosporangiales > Streptosporangiaceae > Nonomuraea > Nonomuraea insulae. Next base: position 165,505 of record NZ_JBHSPA010000016.1, on the reverse strand, counting down.
ACGACGCGGTCGAGCTGCGGCTGACGGCCGAGCTCGACGCGGCGCGCGAGGTGCTGGGGGCCGCCGGGATCGAGGTGGTGGCACAGTGCCGGACAGGCTCGTTACCGCCCGAGGCCGACACGGCGGTAGCCGCCGCGCTCCGTGAGACCGTCACCAATGTCCTGCGGCACAGCCAGGCCCGGAGGTGTGAGATCACCGTCGCCGGCACCGAAGAGCTCGTACGGTTGCGCGTCGTCAACGACGGCGCCCTGTCCCTCGCCCGAGCCGAACCTGCCACGCCGTCGCGGCCAGAACGGCACGGATCCGGGCTCGGCAGTATCGCCCGGCGTACCGGCGGGCGACTGACGGCGGTGCGTCACCCCGGCGGCAGGTTCGAGGTGATCGCCGAGTTCAGCGTGATCCGGCGTGGAACCCCGGGCGTTGACGGTTCGGCCGGGAAGCTGACGTCAGATCCAGCCGGACTCGGTGGCGATCCGGATGGCGTCCACCCGATTGCGGGCCCCCAGCTTGGCGACGGCTGAGGTGAGGTAGTTGCGGACCGTGCCGTAGGTCAGGAAGAGCCGCTCGGCGATCTCGGCGGGCTGGGCCCCGCTCGCCGAAAGGCGCAGCGCCTCGGTCTCCCGCTGGGTGAGCGGGTTGTCCGGCGCCTCCAACGCCACGAGGGCCAGGTCCGGGTCCACCACCCGGCCACCCGCGGCGACGACCCTGATGGCCGCGGCCAGCTCGGCCGGGTGGAGATCCTTCGGCACGAATCCGGCGACCCGGGCGCCAAGGGCCCTGCGCAGGGTGCCTGGTTTGGTCAGCGCCGTCAGGATCAGGACGCGGCATTCGGGCATCAGGTCGCGCAGCTCGGCCGCCGCCGAGATGCCGTCCAGGCCCGGCAGGTCGATGTCGATCACGGCCACGTCGGGTCGGTGCTCCACCGCGGCCGGCACGATCTCCAAGCCCGAGGCGACCCCTGCCACTATGGTGAGGTCGCCCTCGAGCGACAACAACTCGACCAGCGCCTCGCGCAGGAGGTGCATGTCCTCCGCGATCAAGACCCGGATCACAGCATTCCCGATCACGCGGAACCGCGTGGGAACGCGCGCCGCGGGGGCGTCGCTGACGTGGCAGACATGCTCAAGATCCCCCTTGGCGTCGGCGACCAGTCCCAGGGACTCCTCATGGCGGCGAAGGACGCACCCATGCGCATGCCATTTTATCGTGATCTGCCGGCCCGCTGGCGTTGAGCCGCCATCATCCCTTGGCCATGGAGTCCAGCAACCAGTTGTAGCGCAGACGCAGCGCGCGCTCCCAGCCGGCCGCCGCGGCGCCGAGCGCGAGCGTGAAGTTGAGCCATCCCGGCAGGCGGATGGGCGAGGTGAAGGTCCCGAAGTGCTGAGTCACGGGGGGAAACTTGAAGGCCACTTCGATGAGCTGCGGGATCAGGAGAAGCAGCGGGATGACGAGCAAGATCAGCGAGCAGAAGGCGATCCAGCGGCTCAGTGCGGGGTGCTCGCGGTCGAGGTGCGCGCGGCGCCCTTCGCCGGAGCTGCGATCCGGGATGAGCTGGTGCTCGGCCCCCTCGGTGGTCACGTAGTGGCAGCGCTTGAGCCCGAACGCTGTCGGCGCCACTTCGATCGTGCCGCCCTGGACGGGAAAGGCGGCAGGGAGTCTGGACTCGGCGTGATGCCTGCCGTCGAGGTACAGGTGGGCTTTGCCTTTGCCGTTGTCGGACAGGAACCGCTGCACATGGTTGACGTCGATGGCGTAGACCACCTGCCGGCCATCATCGTTCCGCAGCGGAAGATAGAACAACGCCCGGGAAAGCGACTGCCACCAGCGGAAACGCTTGAGTGGACGCCCATTCCCCGGCTGGACCCGTCGCACCGCCCGGCGTCTGCGCCGCTCCTCGAACATCAGGCTCCTATCAATTACGCGGAAACGCCTCGGCGGCTGCGTCTTCTCCGGTCGCACGCCCGTGCGCGGCAAGCTCCTGCCGATGGCGAGGTGGCAGGAGCTTGCCGGTGCCTGCCCGGCTCAGAGCTTGCACCGGGCTCCGTCAGCCGGGGAATCGAGGTCGATGAGGTAGGCGGCCACGGCCCTGTTGACGCAGGCGTTGCCGCTCAGAAGGGCGCCGTGCTGCTCACCCTCGACGGTGAGCAGGCTGCCGCCGAGCTCCTTCGCCAGGTTGACGCCGCCCTCGTGCGGTGTGATGGGGTCGCCTGTGACGGAGACCGTGAGCGTGTCGGGCAGTCCCTTGATGTCCGTGGCGTACGGGTAGCCGAGCGTCGGCTTGACGGGCCAGTGCTCGCAGCCGTCGCGCGCCTGCTTGATCGGGCGGCCGTGGTCGGAGAACGGCGCCGCCTTGAACGCCGCCCGGTTCAGCGCGGTCTCTTGCCTGGGCGTGTGGCGCTCCTCGTCCAGGCAGTTGATCGCCAGCGTGGCCTCGAGCCAGTTGGGGTAGACGCCGTCGGCGCTGCGCCCGTGGTAGCTGTCGCGCAGCTTCAGCAGGGTGTCGCCCTTGCCGGCCTTCACCTCGGTGATGCCCGCGATCGCGACGGGCCACATCGCCTTGCTGTACATCGCGGCCGTCACCCCCTCGACCGCCTGCTCGAACGTCAGCCCGCGCCCGTCGGACGTCCGCGCCGGCTTGTCGACCAGCGGCCGGACGAGTTTCTGGAAGACCTTGGTGGCGCGGTCGGGGTCGGTGCCCAGCGGGCAGTCCTGCTTGGTGGCGCACGAGGCGGCCATGCGCTCGAACGTCCGCTGCATCCCGGTGAACTGCTGGACGCGCCTTTCGTGGGTGCCCGCCATCGGGTCGAACGCTCCGTCGAGCACCAGCGCGCGGACCTTCTTCGGGAACATCTCCGCGTACACGGCGCCGAGCCGGGTGCCGTAGCTGGTGCCCGCGAAGGAGAGCTTCCTGTCGCCCAGGGCCTGGCGCAGCACGTCCATATCCCGCGCGACGTCGCGGGTGCCGACGTGCGCCAGCACCTGCCTGCCGCCGGAGCGCTCGGCGCACTGCTCGACGAGCCGGCGGGTCTCCTGCTCGGTCCAGTCGTCCAGGCCGGCGGGGACCGAGGAGAGCTTCGCGCCGCGATCGCGCTCGGCGTCGGTGTAGCAGTCGAGCGCCGGCTTGGAGGCGCCGACGCCGCGCGGGTCGAACCCGACCATGTGGAAGCGCTCGGTGATCGGCGATTTCGCCCACACGGCGGCGGTGATGGCCGCGTGCTCGGTGCCGGGGAATCCGGGACCGCCGGGGTTCAGCACGAGCGACCCGATCGGATCCTTGCCGCGCGCGGGAACGCGCAGCACCGCGATCTCTGCCTGCTCACCTTTCGAGTTCTGGTAGTCGAGCGGCACCTTGAGCCGCGCGCACTCGGCTTTGACAGCCGGCGCGTCAGGCGCCGGCTTCGGCACCTCGCACGGCTTGAACGCCAGCTTCTGCCCGTAGAAGCGCTCCAGGCCGATGCCGGAGGGGGCGGCTTGCCCGGCTTGCCGGGTCGCGGCCTGGCTGGCTTGCCCGGCGGCCTGGACGGGCTGGCCGGCGCAGGCGCCGAGCAGCAGTGTCAGCGCCGTGGCGCCCATGACGACGGCCGGTCTCTTGCGATATGGCATGTGCTTTCTCCTGCTGTCGGAGGTGATGGTCAACGGGGGATGAGGGCCGGAGGCCCAAGCAGGCCACGCCCTCCGCGGTGCCGCGCACCGGACGTGAGGCACGCCGAACCGCGCCTCGATGTGCAGTCCCCGCACCACCGTTCTGGCCGCGCGTTCGTCACCGCTCAGAGCACGGGACTCCAGGCTGGTGCGCAGCGCGGAAGCACGCATTTAGCTGCGCAAACGCAACGAACGGCATGAAGAACATTCAAAACTATGACGTCACGTCCGGGTCAACCCGCGTACGGAACAGGCTTGCTGTGATCAGCTTCGACGTCGCGGCGGGGCAGCGATTCACGCCACCACCCCGAACCGGGCTCAAGCGTGACCGCGCGGCGCCGCCACGGCAGCGATCAAGCGGGCTCAGCCGGGCCGGCGAGGTCGTCCGCCGGCACGTTTTCGCTTGTCATTCGGTTGATCAACCGGTCCGCGAACAGCTGGTTCGCGAGGTGCTGCTGGTCGTTGAAGTTGAGCTCGCCGTAGGCGGCGAGCATCGAGGAGAGTTCGGTGCCGAACTCGACGCCGGGCCAGTTCTCCAGGAGGGGCCGGTACTGCGTCACCATGTCGTCGGCGAGCCGCTCGATGGCCTCCTCCGAGGTGTCCGGGCCGAGTTCGGCGAAGCGCCGGAGCAGCTCTGTGGTGGCCGGGGTGAAGATGGCGTGCTGGGCGAAGGCGCCGGCGAGGGTGGACGTCCCGGATTCGCCGACCAGGCGGGCGATCAGGACGAGCTGCTCGTGTTCGTGGCGTGCCAGGTCGGGGGCGATGTCGGCGACGGCGCTCAGGGTGGGCCCGTAAGCGGCCATTTCCGGCGGCAGGTCGGGCATCGCGCCGTGGCGGCGGAGCCGGGCGATGGCCGCCCGCCGGCTGGTGAGCCGCTCGATCTCGGCGGCCGCCTGCCGGTCCAGCTCGTCGAGCAGTGTCTCGGTGGCCTGGGGATCATCGAGCACATCCGGCAGCGAGGCCAGCGGGAGGCCGAGCTCGGTCAGGCGGGTGATCCGCAGCAGCCGGACCAGGTGGCGCACGTCGTAGTCGCGGTAGCCGTTGACCGAGCGTTCAGGCTCTTCGAGGATCCCGATCTGGAGGTAGTGCCGCAGGGTACGGATGGTGACACCGGCGAGCTCGGCCAGTTCACTGCTGCGCAACGGTCTTCTCCTTCGGTTCCACCCCGGTCGGTGTTCGGGACGCGACGACGGTAACGGCGAATTCGGTCGCGAGTCGAAAGCGCCGGCCGAGTCCCTCCCGTCACACCCATCCCGGCGAACTGCTCACACTGCGGCGAGGCCGGCCAGGAGTGCGGTGCTCCGGGCATCACCGCTGACGACCGAGTGCCAGCGGGCCGTTGGTCACACCAGACCGGACCTGTGCGCGTCCGCCCATTGCCCGAGCGTGAAGAGCTGTTCTCGGAGGGAGTGCCCCACCTCCGTCAGTGAGTACTCCACCCGCGCCCATGGCGGACCCGACGTCGTACGGCTGACGAAACCCGCCTCTTCCAGACCCCGCAGCGTACGGGTCAGCATACGTCGGCTGATGCCCTCGATCGCTCGGTCCAGCTCGTTGAAGCCGTGGCCGCGTTCGGCGAGCAGGCGGATGACCGCAGGACTCCATTTGTCGCCGATCCGGCGCAGCAAGCCCGTGACCGGGCAGTTTTCGTACGTCGCGACCGTGACGACCGCGCCGGCGCGGGCCTCGGCAGGATCAGTGGACAAGAATGTGCCTTCTTTCTACCGCTGGGCGGTCCGGTCGAGGATCAGGATATGCACACGATCAAGTTGGGCGATGTCTCTGTGACATTGGTCGCGCACTTCGACAACCAGCCTCTTTCCCCCCCGGAGTTCTTCCCCGGAGGCGACCCGGAATTGTGGGAGGCGAACAGGTCCTGGCTCAGCCCGTCGCACTGGGACCCCGATGCGGGCCGCGTACGGGTGGCTGTGCAGTCATGGCTGCTGCGCAGCGGTGGCCGCACCATCCTCATCGATACCGGTCTGGCCGCCGACTCCGACCGTCCCGGGATCCCGGCCGGTGCCTCGCTCCCGGCCGGTGCCTGGCTCCCGGCCGCGCTGGCCACCGTCGGCGTGACACCAGCCGACGTGGACCTCGTCATCTGCACCCATCTGCACGCCGACCACGTGGGAGGCAACACTCGCCTCGACGAAGGAGGCGAACGGGTCCCGGCCTTCCCCAACGCCCGGTACCTGATCTCCCGGCCCGATCTGGACTTCTTCCACCCCAGCGCCCTCACCGAGGAGCCTGGCCGCAGCGCCACCGTCTACGCCGAGTCGATCGAGCCGATCCTGCGCGCGGGACGGGCACTCATCTGGGATGACCGCCACATCATCGACGGCAACCTGGAACTCGCCCTCGCACCGGGTCACACACCGGGACACGGCGTCCTGACGCTCACCTCAGGTGATGACCGTGCGATCTTCGTCGGTGACCTGCTCCACTCGCCTGTGCAGCTGCTGGCACCGGACCTGTCCAGTTGTTTCTGTTACGACCCCGCCATGGCGGCACAGACACGTCGCAAGGTGTTGCAATGGGCCGCCGACCACACCGCGCTCGTGATCCCCGCACACTTCGGCGGTGCCCGCGCCGTGGAGATCGAGCGGAGCGGCTCCGGTTTCGCGCCGCAACGCTGGGCGGGCATCTCCTGAGATGTGCGCCCCGCGTACCTCAGGAGGCGGTCTGCGTGGACCACAGGGGACGGGTGCCGTCGTAGATCACCACGTTCCCGTCGTTCTGGACCTCCAGCCGGGCGCCCGGCAACCTGCTCGCCGTCGCCGCCCTGGCGGTCAGCAACGCGGTGCTGCCTGAGGAGGCGTTCAACGCCTGGGGATGGCGGCTGCCCTTCCTGTTCAGCGCCGTACTGGTTCTGGTGAGCGTGTGGATCCGTAAGACGGTCAGCGAATCACCGCTGTTCGAGCAGACGCGCGACTCGGAGAAGCCGCGCCGGCCGCTGCGCCAGGTCTTCCGTGACCATCGCAGGCCGCTGATCATCACCATCGGCATGCGCATCGCCTCGGACGTCTCCTACTACACCTTCGCGCTGTTCTCCATCACCTACGTCACGCAGCAGCTCGGGTTCGACAAGTCGCTGGTGCTGAACGGCGTGATGGCCGCGTCCGTCGTGCAACTGTGCGTTACAGCGGCTCCTCCATCGGCTACCAGCTCGCCGGCGTCGTCGGTGGCAGCGTCGCGCCGCTCATCGGTGTCGCGCTGTTGTCCGCGTTCGGCACCGGGCAGGCGGTCGCCGTGTACAGCGCGATCGCCGCCGCCATCACCGTGGCGGCCGTGTGGTGGTCGCAGGAGACCTCCCGCAACCAGCTCTCCCCGCGGCGGGACGCTCAGGTGCCGGCTCCGCTGGAGTCGTAGATCTCCAAGTCTGGCCCGGGATCTACGACAGCACAGACTGCGCCATGGCCCCGTTACCCGTACCTGACGCGACCGTAAACGGCAGCTGACCCGTCTGCGGGTAGCGTGATGATAACCGTTCGATCTACGGCTAGATCCACTTAGGGGCACCATGTCCGCTTACTGGGATCTCAAACACCAGCTGGCCGACGCAGTCAATGCTCACGACCTGCCGAGAGTTCTCGCCTGCTACAGTCCGGACGCCGTCTACGTCTCGCCGCCGGGCGTCGCGGAAGGACTCGAACAGATCGCATGGCTGCACAAGCAGGTCTTGGTGGGGTTTCCGGACTTCCACATGACGGCGTGGTTCGAGCTTGGCGACTGTGAGAACCCGGCCGTCACGGAATGGACGTACACCGGCACCCACACGGGCCCTTTCCTGCTGCCGGACGGGCGTGAGATAGCGGGAACGGGCCGCCGCATCACCGTCCGCGCCACCTGCACCACGCATGTCGCGAACGCGAAGATCACCTCGCACCGTGAATACTACGACCAGTTGGAGCTGTACAGTCAGCTCGGCTTCGGCCTGGTGGAGCTCGACCGAGTCCCCGCGTAGAGGGGCGGTCATGATCGCAGAGTCATCGGCCGCACACGATATTGGATCTTCCCCGCAAGCCAAGATCGGGTGATACTCCGGGCATGAAGCGCGCGGTCCTGATCGGCCTCCTCGCCCTGCTGCTTCCCCTGGTCCTCGTGTCGCCCCCCGCCTACGCCGCGCCTCAGAGCGCGGGCTTCGGCGCCGGCGAGAGGATCGTGCGGGCCTACTCCGACGGAGACCTGTCGGTGGACGACATGGTCAGGTACGGGGTCGAGTCCCTCACCACGCCCGAGTCGGTCCCCGAGGACCTGCGCCCCACCGGGCCGCTGTCGATGGACCCGGAGCGCTACCTCGTCTACCTGTCGGCCATGTCGGCGAAGGCGTCGGCGGCGGCACGCCAGGTGCTGTCACCGGCCCCGGCTCAGGCAACGCGAGTTCAGGCCGCGTCGGCCCAGGTAATGCGGGCTCAGGCCGCGTCGGCCCAGGTCCGGGCCGGGACCCAGGCGGCCGCCAACCCGGACTGCGCGCGCGACCAGCCGTACAGGTATCTGAACAAGGACTACCACTGCTGGGCGAACGCCGACAACTTCGTCGTCTTCTACAACGTCACCGGCGGGGTGCCGCCCACGCCCACCGAGTCGAACGGCCGCCCCACGGCCGTCCAGAACATGCTGGACGGCGTCGCCATCGCCGCGAGCACCTACCGCTCGATGGGCTACGACATCACCAACAACCCCTCGGTGCCGCACGGCATCTTCCTGGGTGTCGACAGCCTCGCGGGGCAGCCGGTGGACGCGCCGTTCGTGCTGCCGGTCGGCTACAACTTCATGCCGACCGTGCTGATGCCGTCCGATCCGGTCTACTACGACTATCACCCGCGTCACGAGGTGTTCCACGTCTTCCAGTACTCCTACTGGAACGTCGGCCAGGTGGGCGAGGACGTCGTCTGGGAGTTCGTGGCCTCCGACCGGTTCGGGTCGATGAACTGGTGGATGGAGGCCACCGCCGAATGGGCCGCGCACCAGACGTACGTGAAGAATCCCTCCCACGTGCCGGACCCGGACCAGCGTGACATGTACGCGCGCAGCGTCGGCGCCTTCCTCGCCGACCCGAACCTGGCACTGAACGCCTGGGACGGCCTCGGGGCGTCCCGCCAGTACGGCGCCTTCCTGCTGCCCCTCTACCTGACCGAGCAGGTGGGCGCGAACGTCGTGCGGAGCACGTGGGAGCGCATCCGCAGCGCGGGCGCCCTGCCGATCGAGGCGATCAAGTCGGTCCTCAGCGGCCGGGACCTCAACTGGCTGCTGCACGCGTTCGCCATCGCCAACTACCGGCTGGCGGGACAGCAGTCGCTGATGGAGACGATGGGCTACAAGGACCCCGACGTCGCCCTCTGGCGCCGCAACCTGGCCGCACACGCCGGCACGGGAGCCGATGTGCTCGGCGGCGCCCGGCCCGCGAGGCATTCGGAGACGGTGCCCGTCGGCTACAACGAGGTCCGCGGCGGCGTGTTCTATCCGGGCGGGACGACGTACATCGACTTCAAGGCGGAGAAGGACGCGGCGGCCGCCACGCTCACGTTCAAGGGGCCGGGCTCGCCGGCGCCCGGCGCGCCCGTCCCGGGCATCACCTGGAGTGTCCTGGTCTGGGCGCGCGCCGGTGCGGGCACCGCGGACGTGCAGGAATATCCGCAGCTCAAGGGGAGCCTGCCGCCCGACGGCACGGGGACGATCAAGGTCACCGGCTTCCGCTACCCGATGGTGGCCACGCTGGTCGCCACCCGCAACGACCTGAACGCCATCTCCAGCGTCGCGATGACCGACGATCAGGGCGCGATCTGGACCGTCGCCAACTACGTCCCGATCGTGCATCGCTCCTGCACCCTGCGTAAGCCCAGCATCACGGTCCAGGAGCTCAACGCCGCGCCGGAGAGCACGTTCAACGCCTACGCCTCCTCGACCGCGAACGGCTGGACCGGCGGCGATTCCACCTACTCAGCGCGGATGCCGGACGGCAGGATCCTCTGGCTGTTCTCCGACACCTTCCTCGGACCGCTCAACGCGAACGGCACCCGGCCCACGAGCGCCCCGCTGATCAACAACTCGTTCGTCATCCAGAACGGCTCCCAGCTCACCACCGTGCACGGCGGCACCGCCGCCGCGCCCAAGGCGCTCATGCCGCCGCCGGACGGCACCCACTGGTACTGGAGCGGCGACGGGTTCATCGTCGGCAACCGGCTGCAGGTGATCTTCCAGAAGTACCGGCGGGAGGGCACGGGCCCGATGCCGTTCGCGTTCGACGAGAACGTCGTGGCCACGTTCTCGCTGAGCAACCTGAGCACGCCGTCCAGCGTCACGAAGCTGCCCTCGGACGCGGGCGTGGCCTGGGGATCGGCGATCCTGCCCGCCAGCCGCAGCGGCGACGGCTACACCTACGTGTACGGCGTGTCGGACGCCCAGACGAACAAGCAGATGCGCATCGCCCGCGTCCAGGGCGACGACCTGCGTCAGGGCAGGTGGCAGTACTACACCTCGTGGGGCTGGACAGAACACGAACAGGATGCGGAGAACACGCGCACCGGCATCGCCAACGAATACAGCGTCACGCCGTGGAAGGGCCAGTTCCTGCTGGTCAGCCAGGACAGCACGGTCGCGTTCAGCGGCTGGATCAACGCCTTCACCTCGTGCGACCCGTTCGACGGCTTCACCAACCAGACGAGCGTCTACCGGATGCCCGAGCCCGGGCCCTACGGCAGCTACTGGGACGGTGACATCATCTCCTACAACGCCCACGTGCACGCCGAGCAGAGCTCGGACAGCTCGCTGCTGATCTCCTACAACGTCAACAGCCTGGACAACCGCATCGCCGCCGACGCCGACCTGTTCAGGGACACGAGCATCTACCGTCCGCGCTTCCTCAGGGCGGCCATCAGCTAGCGCCCTCCGCCCTCGGCGGATCCTTCGGCCTGCCGGAGGAGAGCGTTGATAATTGATTTGCGGACAATACTCCCGCATGTCATAGTTCCTGGGATTCGGACGAGGTCAAGGCTCTGGGGACGCTGCTGGAACGGTTCAACGCGATGTCCGCTTCGTGACCGCGTTACCCGTGTGAGACCCCTGGTGTCTCTGGGCCCCCGCTGACCGCGAGGGAATTCTGCTGCCCTGCTCTCCGTTCTCTTCGACTGGTCTGCTCTGCTCACGCCTGGCTCTCACCGAGTGCCCATCGGCGGTCCCTTCTGCTTGCGAGGTGCACTATTTCCGCGTTTCCCCCCTCAGTGGACGACACTGCGGTTGACGAGTCCCGGGCCGCCGGCGGCGACGCGGCTCCCAGGGGAGCCATGATGATGATCGCCGTGCTGGTCATGTCGGCCTTCGTGATGATCCTTAACGAGACGATCCTGAGCGTCGCGCTCCGCGATCTCACCGTCGACCTCGGCGTTTCCACCACGACCGTGCAGTGGCTGACCAGTGGCTTCCTGCTGACCATGGCCGTGGTGATTCCCATCACCGGCTTCCTGCTCGAGCGTTTCACCCCTCGGCAGATCTTCCTGGTCTCGTTGACGCTCTTCAGCGTGGGCACGCTGGTCAGCGCGCTCGCGCCTGGATTCCCCGTACTGCTGGCCGGGCGGGTCATCCAAGCCTGCGGCACGGCGGTCATGCTGCCGATGCTGATGACCACGGTGATGCGCCTGATCCCCGCGTCCAAACGTGGTGCGACCATGGGCACGATCACCGTCGTCATCGCCGTGGCTCCTGCGATCGGGCCGACGGTCGGCGGCGCGGTGCTGAGCTCGCTGGGCTGGCGCTGGATGTTCTGGCTCGTCCTGCCGCTGTCCCTGCTGGCCCTGGCCGTCGGCGCCGCCCGGATGCGGCTGGGCGGCGACACACGCATGGTGCCGCTGGACGTGTTCTCCGTGCTGCTGTCCGCCGTCGGTTTCGGCGGCATCCTGTACGGCCTGTCCTCCATCGGCGAATCCGGTGACGGCGGCCACCTGGTGGCGCCGTGGATCCCCATCGCGGTCGGCGCCGTCGCCCTCGCCGGGTTCGTGGTACGCCAACTCCGCCTGCAGCGCCAGGACCGGGCGCTGCTGGACCTGCGCCCGCTGACCCACAGGGCATTCGTCGTCGCGCTGATCCTGAGCGCCCTGCTGTTCATGTGCCTGCTGGCGGTCGCGGCGATCCTGCTGCCGCTGTACCTTCAGACCGTGCTGCGCACGAGCACGTTCGTCAGCGGGCTGGCCGTGCTCCCCGGCGGACTTGTCCTCGGCCTGCTGGGCCGGCCGGTGGGCCGGCTGTTCGACCGCTTCGGCGCCCGCCCGCTGGTCATTCCCGGCGCGCTGGCCGCCGCGGTGTCACTCTGGCTCTTCACCGCCCTCGGCCCGGACTCGCCGCTGGCCTTGGTGATCGCTTTCCATGTCCTGCTCATGGCCGGGCTCGGGATGATGATGACGCCCCTGATGACCGAGTCGCTCGGCGCGCTGCCCGACCACCTCTACTCGCACGGCAGCGCGATCTTGTCCACGCTTCAGCAGGTCGCGGGCGCGTTCGGCACTGCCGTGTTCATCACCGTGGCCTCCCTCGGCACCACCAACGCCTCCGGCGCCCCCGACGCCACGGGCCTGCACACGGCTTTCGTCGTCGCAGGCGTGCTCGGAGTGCTGGTGTTCGTCACGTCTCTCTTCGTACGCCGCAGCAAATCCGAGCCGCGAGTCATCGCGGAGCGTGACGCCGGGTAGATGGGGTTCTTCGGTTTGAGCAACGAGGACGAGTTCGCCCTCGAGCACCTCAACCGCGGCCTGACGCTCATCCGGCAAGGCGCCGCCCGCGCCTTCCTCATCCAAGCCGGGACACTCGCGCCGGCCTGCTCCGCGGAGCAGGCCGGCGCGGAGTTCTTCCAGATGCCGGCCTGGCCTGGAACAACGGCCGTCTGGCGCGTTCACGACGGCCAGCGCTATGCTGTGCGGTTGCGGCCTTAAGGTCTCGGATACGCCACTCCCGTTGGCTGCGCCACCGATTGGTCGGCTTGGTGATGTCACCTTTCCGGCGTCCTGACAATCCAGTACACCTCGCCGCCATGACCTGATCGAGAGCCTCTGATGGCCGAATCTCCAGATGACCGCAACGACGTCAGGGCAACGCCAGAGAACAGTCGGCAAAATCAAGGTTCTCGCCGGAATGGTGGAGGGGAGTGACAAGATCGTACTGTGGGACTGGGTCACCGGCACCCAGCTGACCACCTTGCCGGGGCGTGCCGACCGGCTGTCACTCAACACCAAAGGCGACACGCTGGCCGCATGTGACAGGCAGAAGGTGACCTTGTGGAACATCCCTCAGCACGCACAGATCACCAGCTTTCCCTGCGGACCCCTTGGGGCGGCGATCGCCTTTAGCCCCGATGGCACGCGGCTGGCCGTCGGCGGCATCGACAACACGACGATCATCGTGTGGAACGTCGCCCGGCATACCAAGGTAGCCACCCTTTCCATGCCCCCGTCCCCCGACGCGCCGTCAGAGGGGGCTGGGCCTTCGGGCGATCGCCTTCAGCCCTGATGGATCCCTGCTCGTCGCTGACTCGAATTACCACGGTCCTGTGGTGTGGGACGTAGATGGAGCCAAACTGGGCACGAGCCTCAAGGGATCGGAGCAATGCGTGCCGTTGAGCATCGCATTCAACCCGGACGGCCAGACGATTGCCGCAGGATGCGCCACTCACGCCGCGATGATCATGATGTGGAACGTGAGGAAGGGCTCCGAACTGGCGCGGCCGCTCTGATCGCGGTCAGCTCCGGAACAAGGGGCACGGACACTACCCTGTGGGACGTCGCCCAGCGCGTACAAGTCGCCAGACTGCCTGGAGTGGGCACACCCTTGGGTTTCACCTTCGACGGCCGGGTTCTCATCGCCCGTGACCACCTCTTCGTCATCTGGGACGCGGCGCACGGGCGCCGGCTCACGGCACTGAACGTCCCCGCCGCGGCAGCCGGAGGCGGCCCGTACGGGGCCCGCCCCGTGGCATTGAGCAGGGACGGCCGGACAATGGCGACGGTCACGGGTGACGGCACCACACTCGTTGTATGGGACCTCGATCGCGATGTTCAAGTGGCTTCACTGCCCGCCCCACGGGGCATCAGCAGCCTGGCTTTCGGTGCGGAATTGAACACCCTCGCCGCCGGTGAGGGCGCCGGCCCGATCGTCGTGTGGGATGTCAGCCAGGCCAAGAAGCTCGCCGAGCTGCCCGTCGACACCCTCGGCGGTTCGATCGTCACGGTTGCCGCGACCTCCGACGGGCGCACGCTGGCCTCTCTTCAACCTGCCGGCCAACCTCAGACCGCCTCCGGATGCTTCGGCTGCGAGGTCATCCTGTGGGATCTCGACCACCGGACCCGGATCGCGGTCCTGTCCGGCCATACCATCCAGCCTGACAACCTCGCCTTCAGCCCCGATGGCCAAACCCTGGTGTCGACCGCCGAGAGCGAGAGCATCCTCTGGTCGGTACCTCGGCGCGCGCCGATGGTCACTCTCGCGGCGGTGAACGGCCCGATCATCTTCAGTCCGGATGGACACACACTCGCAACCGCGGGACCCGACGATGCGGTCACCCTTTGGGACACCGACCCCGCATCATGGCAACGGACTCTCTGCACGATTGCGGGCCGCGATATAGCACCATCTGAATGGAGCGCCTACCTTCCAGAAACACCGTACCGGCCCGTCTGCGCGGAGCTGAAACGACCGGCACCTCTTGCGTCAACTCATCGGCCGGAGAGTTCCCCGTCACCGTAAGACGTGGCGCTCAGCTCTACACTGCCGAAAACCCGGTGTGTGCCAGAGGGGGCGATGCTCGTTGAAGTGCGCCGATCCAGCGCTCGACAAACGCGTTGGCAACATGGCCATGACCTGGGCGGAGGTGATTCTCGGCAGGCGCGGTTTCTCCCCGAAATCCTGAGGCCGACCATGGTGATGGGTCGTCAGGTGAAGTTGGCGAGGATTGTGGCGAAGTCGAGCATCTGCCCGGCCGGCTGCCGCCCCGTCTCCACCGTTCCCGCCGCCTTGACCTCGCCGTAGAGCGCCCCGACGTGCGACACCACGGCCTCGCGCACCCCGGCTGAGTCGCGCTTGAGCAGGGCGGCGAGCATGGCCCGGTGGTGCGGGTCGAAACGCTCGTCGGCCCGCCTCAGCGCCAGCGTGTGCGCGCGGAACTCGGCCATCTGCGGCACCAGCGCCAGGTACATCTGCAGGAGCAGGTCGTTGTGCGCGGCGCGGATCAGGCTCTCGTGGACCAGCTCGTCGGTGCGGACCAGCACCTTAAGGTCGCCCTTGCGCCGGGCCGCCTCGTGTTCGCGGCAGCGCGCCGCCACCTCGTCGAGGTCGGCCTGCTCGGCGCGCACGCAGGCCAGGCCGGACGCGGCCAGCTCCAGCCCGATCCTGACCTCCAGCACTTCGGCGATGGCCGGGCCCTGAGTGGCGCTCCAGTGCACGAACTGCGGCGTCGGCTCCGGCTCCGTGCGATGCCGGACGAACGTGCCGCGCCCCCGCACCACCTCGACCACGCCCAGGGTGTGGAGCTTGCGGATGGCCTCGCGCAGCGAACTGCGCCCGACCTGGAGCTGGCGGGCCAGCTCGGGCTCCGAGGGCAGCTGGTCGCCCGGCCGGAGGGTGCCGGAGTCGATCTCGGCCATCAGCTGCTCGGCGATGACATCTGGCAAGGGGGTGCGAGCGAGCGACTCATACCGAACCTGGTCGCGCGTCTGCTCGATGCTCACCGGGATATTCTGCCACACCCGTTGACTGATGTCAGACAGCAGACTAGCTTGCGGGATTAATTCCGAAGAGGGTGATGATCTCGTGATCAAGGTTGGTGTTCGCTTTCCGCCGGCCAGCCGGGCGGACCAGATCGCCGAGGAGGTCCGGCGCGCCGAACGCTACGGCTTCGACGTGGCCTGGATCGCCGACTCCCAGCTCCTGTGGCGGGACGTGTACGCGGCCATGGCCGTGGCCGCCACCAAGACCGATCGCATCGCGCTGGCCACCGCCGTGACGAACGTGGTCACGCGGCACCCGACCGTGGTGGCCTCCGGCATCAACACGGTGGCGGAGCTGGCGCCGGGCCGCGTCATCCTGGGCCTGGGCACGGGCGACAGCTCGGTGAAGCCGATGGGCATCCGCCCCTCGAAACGGGCCGAGCTCCAGGCGGCCATCGAGCAGATTCGCGCGCTCCTGAGCGGCCAGGACTGGGAGTACGGCGAGCGGCGCCTGCGCCTGCGCGACGCCGGCGGCGCGGTGCCCGTGCACATCGCCGCGAGCGGGCCGCGCACGCTGGAGCTGGCCGGCGAGGTGGCCGACGGGGTGGTCACCCTGGCCGGCGTCTCGCCCGAGACGCTCGCCCAGACGAGGGGGGCGGTGCGCAAGGGCCTGGACGGGTCCGGGAGGGACTTCGAGTTCACCGTCGGCGCGTTCTGCAAGGTCACCGACGATCTCGAACGCGACGCGGCCGTGCTGAAGCCGATCTGCCTGCACATGGCGACCATCGGCGGCCAGGAGTTCCTGCGGATCGCCGGCATCGAGCTGGCGCCGCCGCCGCACGTGCCCGAGGTCTACCCGGACATGGTGCACGCCGAGGACTGGGAGCTGGCGATCGAGCACGCGTCCAAGTGGGTGACGGATGAGATGGCGGTGCGGTTCGCGCGTACGTTCTGCCTGTTCGGCACCGTGGACGACATCGTGGAGCGGGCCAGGAGGGCGGTCGAGCTGGGCGCGACCGGCTTCTACCTGCGGCACGTCGGCAACTACACGCTGCCGAGCGAGCTGATCGAGAGCTTCGGCGGTGACGTGCTCCCGCGCCTGCGAGAGCTCACATGACCGCCTCCGCGAGCATGACCGCCTCCGCGAACGCGAGCACGACCGCCTCCACGAGCATGACCGCCCCCCTCACCGGCGAGTACGTCGTGGACGCGCTGGCCGCCCTGGCCCGCGTGCCCTCGGCCGTGCCGCTGGGCGCGCGGACGCTCATCGCCCCGGACCACCCGACGCTCGTCCACTACGTCCAGGACCACCTCCGCCCGAGATTCCTGGAGACCGGCGCGACGGACATCATCGACCTGCCCGCCAACCAGTTCGCCGTGCGGTTCGGCGACGGTCACGGGCCGGTGCTGGCGCTCATGGCGTACACGCCGACGCAGCACCACAACCTCATGCCCGACCCCTGGTCGGGCCGCATCCGCACGCCCATCGAGCGGGGCGTGGACGAGCCGTGCCTGTTCGGTCAGGGCGTCTCGCAGAACAAGGCGCACCAGGCGTGCCTGCTGGACCTGGCCAGGTGGATCGTGGCCGAGCGGGTCCCGCTGCACGGCACGCTGCTGCTGTGCGTGAACAACGAGGGACGCAGCAGCCACGACTGCTCCCGGGCGATCCTCGACGCCCTCCCTTACCGCCCCGACCTGGTCGTCCAGCTCTTCTGCACCGCGTTCGAGGTGTCGGTCGGCAACCGGGGCCGGGTGGACGTGATCGTCGACGTCACCGGGCAGGCGACACACTCGTCGAACCCTCCGGACGAGGGCCGGGTCATCGACGTCGTCGCCGACGTGGTCGTCAGGCTCCGCGAGCTCGACGCGACCGTCCGCGACCGCGCGGAGCATCCCGAGCTCGGCCGCGAGCAGGTGGTGCCGTACCTGGTCAGCTACGAGCCGCTGGCCCCGCACACCCTGCCGGCGTCGGCGCGGATCACGGTGGACCGGCGGCTGCTGCCCGGCACCGACCCCGCCGAGGCGGCCAGGGAGATCGCGGCGGCGCTGGAGGGGATCGAGGGTTGTGAGGTCAGGCCGGGGGTCACGATGTTGCCCGCCTACCTGCCGCCCGAGCGCCGCGAGGTGCTGGGCGCGCTCGACGCCGCCGTCACGGCCCGGCTGGGGGAGGCCAGGCACGGCGTCTACGGGGGGTCGTTCGACGCGGGCGGGCCGTCAGAGCGCGGCATTCCCACCGTCATGTTCGGGGTGCCCGCCGAGGGCGATCTCCTCGGCGACGACTTCGTACGGCTGTCCGCCGTGCGCGACGAGGCCGCCGTGCTTCGTGACACCGTCTCCCGCTTCCTGAGGAAGTGACCTCCATGGCCCAACAGTCCAGCTCCACCCGGGTCGTCCTGGCCAGCCTGGCCGGGACCACGATCGAGTGGTACGAGTTCTTCATCTACGGCACCGCCGCCGTGCTGGTGTTCGACAAGCTCTTCTTCCCCAGCTACGACGACCTGGTCGGCAGCCTGCTGTCGCTGTCGACGTTCGCCCTGGCGTTCGTGGCCAGGCCCATCGGCGGCGCGCTGTTCGGGCACTTCGGCGACCGGCTCGGCCGCAAGTCCATGCTGGTCGTCACGCTCTGCCTGATGGGCGGCGCGACGTTGTGCATCGGCCTGCTGCCCACCTACGAGACCATCGGCGTGGCCGCCCCGGTCCTGCTCGTGCTGCTGCGCGTGGTGCAGGGGCTGTCGCTGGGCGGCGAGTACGGCGGCGCGGTGCTGATGAGCGTCGAGCACGCGGCCCGCGAGCGGCGCGGCTTCTTCGGCGCCCTGGTGAACACCGGCGCCGCCTGGGGCCTGCTGCTCGCCAACCTGGTGTTCCTGCTCACCTCGCAACTGTCCGACGACGCCTTCATGGCCTGGGGCTGGCGGGTGCCGTTCCTGCTGAGCGCGGTCCTGGTCGGCCTGGGGCTGGTCATCAGGCTCAAGCTGGCCGAGAGCCCTGACTTCCAGGAGGTCAGGGAGCGCGGCGAGGTCAGGAAGACGCCGATCGCCGAGGTGCTGACCAAGCACTGGCCGAGGGTGCTGCTGATGTGCCTGGCCTACATCCCGGCCGGCGCCACCTTCTACATCGCCACCGTCTACTCGCTCAGCTACGGCGAGAAGCAGCTCGGCCTGGATCGCGACATGATCCTGGAGCTCGTGCTGCTGGTCAACGTGTTCACCATCGGCGCCATCCCGTTCTTCGGCTGGCTGTCGGACCGCGTCGATCGCAAGCGGATCTTCTGGATGAGCATCGTGGTGATGGCCGCGCTGCCGTACGTGTGGTTCTCGGCCTTCCAGAGCGGCTCCTTCTGGCTGATGCTGCTCGGCTTCATCGCGCTGTTCATCCCGTACGCCGCCAACTACGGCACCATGCCGACGTTCTTCGCCCACGTCTTCCCGCCCGCCGTGCGCTACACGGGCATGTCGGTCGGGTACACGCTCGGCACGGTGTTCGGCAGCGGCCTGGCCCCGATCATCGCCACCTCACTGTACGACAGCACGGGTTCCTGGCTCGCCATCGCGATCTACATGACCGCGGTCGGCGTGGCGGGGACGGTCGCCGCGCTGTTCCTGACCGAACGGGCCGGCTCCGAACAGGGCGAGCGGGTGGTGGCGTGACGGAGTTCCTCGCCGCCACGGACCTGCGGCACGCCTGCGAGCTCAGGGCCGCCCACCCGGAGGCCACCCTGCTCGCCGGCGGCACGGACGTCATGGTGGGGCTCAACTTCGGGCACCGGTCCGCCACCGCGCTGCTCGACCTCTCCCGGGTGCCTGAGCTGCGCGAATGGTCGCGCGACGGCGACACGATCACGCTCGGCGCGGGCGTGCCGTACACGCGGATCGTGGCGGAGCTCGGCGGCGCGCTGCCGGGCCTGGCGCGGGCCGCGCGCACGATCGGCTCGGCGCAGATCCGCAACCGGGCGACGGTCGGGGGGAACCTCGGCACGGCCTCGCCCGCCGGCGACGCGCTGCCGCCGCTGCTGTCGGCCCGCGCCTCGATCGAGCTGGCCTCGGTCCGGGGCACGCGCTCGGTACCGGCCCGCGAGTTCTTCCTCGGCCCCGGGCGCTCCGTGCTGGCCGCGGACGAGATCGTGACGGCGGTGCGGGTGCCGGTCACCGTGGGCGAGTTCGCCAAGCTCGGGCCGCGCAACGCGATGGTGATCGCGGTCGCGTCCGTGTCGGTCACGCTGGACCCGGCCCGGCGGCAGGCGGGCTGCGCCGTCGGATCGGCCGCGCCGACGCCGGTCGCCGCAGTGGAGGCAGAGGAGTTCGCCGCCGCCGAGCTGGACCGGGACGGCCGGCGCGAGCTGCCCGCGCCGGCCGCGGCCCGGTTCGGCGAGTTGGTGGCGCGGGCCACCGCGCCCATCGACGACGTGCGGGGCAGCGCCGGCTACCGCCGGCACGCCGTCGCCGTGCTCGCCCGGCGCACGCTGGAGTGGGCCTGGCGGGAGCACCGCAGGAACAGGGGAGGAGCCGGCCGATGAGGGTCGATCTGGAAGTGAACGGGGCTCGCCGGAGCGTCGACGGGGTGGAGGCCGAGGAGAGCCTGCTCTTCCTGCTGCGCGAGCGGGTGGGGCTGCCGGGCTCCAAGAACGCCTGCGAGCAGGGGGAGTGCGGCTCGTGCACGGTCTACCTCGACGGCACTGCCGTGTGCGCCTGCCTGGTGGCCGCCGGGCAGGCGCACGGCTCGGCGGTGGTGACCGTCGAGGGGCTGGCCGACGGGGACGAGCTGCATCCGGTGCAGCGGGCGTTCATGGACGCGGGCGCCGTGCAGTGCGGATTCTGCACGCCCGGGCTGCTGGTCGCCGTGCACGACCTGCTGGCCAGACGTGACGACCCGGACGAGCCGGAGATCCGCGAGGCGCTGGCGGGCAACCTGTGCCGCTGCACCGGCTACGAGAAGATCTTCGAGGCCGTCCGGCTGGCCGCGCGGGGGTCCCGATGACGATGACGAGCCAGAGCACGGCCGACGGCGTGGGCACCTCGGCCCGCCGGCCCGACGCGGTGGCCAAGGTACGCGGCGACTTCGCGTACTCCTCCGACCTGTGGCACGACGAGATGGTGTGGGGCGCGACCGTCCGCAGCCCCCACCCGCACGCGCGGATCCTGTCCGTGGACGCCTCCGCCGCGCTCGCGCTGCCCGGCGTGCACGCCGTGCTCACCGCCGCCGACGTGCCCGGCGTCAACCGGTACGGGCTCGAACGCCGCGACCAGCCGGTGCTGGCCGAGGACCTGGTCCGCTACGCCGGCGAGGCCGTCGCGATCGTCGCCGCCGACACGCCCGCGCTGGCCCGCCGCGCCGCCGGCCTCGTCCACGTCGGCTACGCGGAACTGCCCCCGGTGACCGACGCCGAGCGGGCGCTGGAGAGCCCCGAGCTGCACGAGGGCGGCAACCTGGTCCGCCACCTGCGCATCCGCCGCGGCACGCCGCACCAGGCGGACGTGGTCGTGACCGGCGAGTACGAGGTCGGCATGCAGGACCAGGCGTTCCTCGGCCCGGAATCCTGTCTGGCCGTCCCGGACGAGACAGACGGCGTCGACCTTTACTGCTCGACGCAGTGGCTGCACGTCGACCAGGACCAGCTCGCGGACTGCCTGGCCCGGCCCAAGGAGAGCGTGCGGCTCACGCTGTCGGGCGTGGGCGGCGCGTTCGGCGGCAGGGAGGACCTCAGCGTGCAGGCCCACGCCTGCCTGCTGGCGCTGCGGCTCGGCCGCCCGGTGAAGATGAGTTACGGGCGGGAGGAGTCGTTCTCCGGCCACGTGCACCGCCACCCCGCCAGGATGCGGTACGAGCACGGCGCCACCCGCGACGGCCGGCTGCTCTACGTCAAGGCCGACATCCTGCTCGACGGCGGCGCGTACGCCTCCACCTCGCCCGCCGTGACCGGCAACGCGGGCTGCTTCGCGGTCGGCCCCTACGAGGTGCCCGCCGTGGAGGTGGACTGCCGGGCCGTCTACACCAACAACCCGCCCGCCGGGGCGATGCGCGGCTTCGGCGCCGTCCAGGTGTGCTTCGGCCACGAGTCGCAGATGGACAAGCTGGCCGCGGCGCTCGGCCTGGACCCGGTCGAGCTGCGGCGGCGCAACGCGGTGGACACCGGCTCGGTGATGGCGACCGGGCAGCGCGTCGACGGGCCCGCCCCGGTGGCCGAGCTGCTGCGCCTGGTCGCCGGCAAGCCCCTGCCGCCGCCCGCCGGCGACGACCTCCGGCTGTTGCCGGGCGGCACGTCGAACTCCACGCGCGCCGCGGAGCTGGTACGCGGCGTCGGCTACGCGCTGTCGGTGAAGAACATCTGCAAGTCCGCCGGGTACGACGACTTCGGCACGGCCCGCGTGCGGATGTACGCGCACGAGGGCCGCCCGGCCGCCGAGGTCCACACCGCCGCGGCCGAGGTCGGCCAGGGCCTGGTGACCGTGCAGGCGCAGATCGCGCGGACCGAGCTGGAGATCGCTCTGGTGACGATCCTGCCCGCCGACACGGCCGTCGGCGACGCCGGCACCTCCTCGGCCTCGCGGCAGACGTGGATCTCCGGCGGCGCCGTACGGGCGGCCTGCCTCGCCGTCCGGGCCACGCTGCTGGAACGCGCGGCCGGCCTGCTCGGTGAGCCCGCGGCGGACCTCGTCTACGGGAGCACGGTGTCGTCGCCGACCGGACGGACCGTCGAGCTGGCGGAGCTGCTGGCCATGGGAGACGTCGACGAGACCGCCGTCTTCCGCCACCGGCGGACCGAGGAGCTCGACCCGGAGACCGGGCAGGGCGAGGCGCACGTGGCCTACGCCTTCGCCGCGCACCGGGCGGTCGTGGACGTGGATCCGGAGCTCGGCTCGGTGCGCGTAGTGGAGATCGCCTGCGCGCAGGACGTCGGGAAGGCGATCAATCCCGTGGCGGTCGAGGGCCAGATGCACGGCGGCATCGCGCAAGGGCTCGGGCTGGCCGTGATGGAGGAGATCCAGGTGCGCGACGGCCGGATCCTGAACCCGTCGTTCACCGACTACCTGATCCCTACCACCATGGACATGCCGCCGACCGTGCTCGACATCCTCGAACTGCCCCGGCACGACTCGCCGTACGGGCTGACCGGGGTGGGGGAGCCGCCGCTGCTGTCGGCGCCGGCCGCGATCGCGGCGGCCATCCGGGACGCCGTGGGCGGCGCTGCCGCGGGCGCGCTCGACCGGATCCCGATGACGCCGGAGGCCGTCGCGACCGCCGTCCTCGGGTCTCTTGCCGAGGGGGGCGCCCGCTGACCGCGGCGTACGGGTGGCGCGGTAGCGCCTGAGCGTGCGGCACCACCGGCATTCATCGGGCCGGTGGTGCCGACTGATAACGGTTTCAGTTGGCCATGATCGAAGGTTGGGACGCACCCTGACCTTGATCTGGTGAAATGCAGGAATTTGTAACAAGTTGGAAACGTGTCATTGACACTCCGTGGTCACATCCTGCCATCATCACTGACATCGATTTCAGTTTGGAGCTCACGTGGTCACCATCCATGACGTAGCAGCCCGCGCGGGGGTCTCTCCCGCCACGGTCTCGCGCTTCCTGCGGGGCCGGCGGGTGCGCTCGTACGAGGCGGTCCAGGCCGCCATCGACGAGCTGGGCTACTGGCCGAGTGCCGCGGCGCAGTCGCTGAAGTCCGGGCGGACCAACACGATCGGCGTCGTCGTCCCGGACATCACGAACCCGTACTTCGCCGCGGTGGTCAAGGGCATGGAGTCCGTCACGCGTACGGAGCCCTACCGCATCCTGCTCGCCAACAGCGACGAGAGCAGCGAGCAGGAGGACGACGTGCTGGCGGACATGGTGCGCAGGGTCGACGGCATCATCCTCGCCCCCGCCACCGAGCAGGACGAGACGCCGCTGCACGTCCACGACGCCGACGTGCCCCTGGTGTTCGTGGACCGCGATCTGGCGGGCGGCGAGCGGTTCGACGCCGTGCTGGTCGACAACGACGGTGGCGGCAGGCAGGCGGCCGAGCACCTGCTCGCCCTCGGACACACCCGGGTGGCCGCGATCAGCGGCACCCTGGACACCACTCCCGGGCGGCTGCGGCGAGAGGGGTTCGTCGGGACGCTCGCCAAGGCCGGCATCGAGGTGCCGCCCGAGTACGACCTGATCGGCGACTTCAAGGAGCACACCGGCTACCAGCTCACGCTGTCCCTGCTGTCGCTTCCCGAGCCGCCCACCGCCATCTTCGCCGCCAACAACCTCATGACGCTGGGCGTGCTCAAGGCGCTGCACGACATGCGGATCGACATCCCCGGCCAGATCAGCCTGATCGGCTTCGACGACCTGGACACCGGCCCGCTGCTCAAGCCGCCTCTGACCGTCATCGACCGGCCGATGTTCGAGCAGGGTGTGCTGGCCATGCGGCTGCTGCTGCGCCGGCTGGACCCGGAGGAGAGCGGCGGCGGCGCCAGCCGCATCGTCCTGGACACCAAGCTGATCGAACGCGCCTCCACCGCCCCGCCGGGCGGACGGCCGGCCCCGTCACGCACGAGAAGGACCCGATCGCGATGAGCATCGCGACCGCCTCGCTCGCGGACGTGGTCCGGCAGCCCGCCGGGATCTGATCGATCACACACCCGCAAGGGCGCGGCACACGGGCCGTGTCCTCGGGTCACGCATCCCCAAATCTGGAGGAACCCCCATGGAACCCACCGGTGTTCTCGTTGTCGGGAGCATCACCGCAGATGTCACGGCGTTCAGCCGGCGGCTGCCGCGGCGCGGTGAGACGGTGCTCGGCGACGACTTCACCCTCGTACTCGGCGGCAAGGGCGCGAACCAGGCCGTGTCCGCGGCCCACTCGGGCGCGCCGACGTGGATGGCCGCATGCGTGGGCCAGGACCCGTTCCGCGACATCGTGCTGTCCGGCCTGGAGACGCACGGCGTCACGCTCACCGAGGTCCGCACCGTCGAGGGCCGCACGGGCGTCGCCCACATCCGCGTGGACGCGTCGGGTGAGAACGACATCGTCATCACGCCGCTCGCCAACGCCTCCCTCGACGAGACGATGGTCACGGAGAGCATCGAGCGCGTTCGCGACCGGGTCGGCGTCCTCCTGCTGCAGCTCGAGATCCGGACGGAGGTCGCCTGTCACGCGGCGCGGGCGGGCGCGGCGGCCGGGCTGACCGTGGTTCTGGACCCGGCGCCCGCCCAGGAACTGCCGGACGACGTATGGCCGTACCTCGACGTCGTGACCCCCAACGAGAGCGAGGCCGGCGTGCTGACCGGCGTGGAGGTCACGGACCTGGAGACGGCGGAGCAGGCGGCGGCCTGGTTCCTGGAGCGCGGCGCGGGCCACGCGATCATCACTCTCGGCGCGGGCGGCGCCCTGTCGGTCACGAAGGAGCGCACCCGCCACTTCCCCGCGTACGCCGTGACGCCCGTGGACACCACGGCGGCCGGCGACGCCTTCACCGGCTTCTTCGGCGGCGCCCTCGCCACCGGGCTCGACGTGGACACCGCCATCCAGTACGGCATGGCGGCCGGCGCCCTGGCCACCACCAAGGCGGGAGCCAGCCCCTCGCTTCCCGGCAAGGACGAGGTCGAGGCATTGATCGACAACTCTATGGAAGGAGCAACCCGATGAGGCGCAACCAGGGAACGCTCAACGCCCAGCTCGCCCGCGTGATCTCCGAGCTCGGCCACACGGACACGATCATCGTCACCGACGCGGGACTACCCATCCCGAGAGACGTGGAACGCGTGGACCTGGCCGTCCGGGAGAACCTGCCCCGCTTCCTCGACCTGCTGGACGTGGTGCTCGACGAGGTCGCCGTGGAGGGCGTGCTGTTGTCCGAGGAGGTCAAGCAGCACAGCCCGGACATGCTGGCCGCGATCAAGGAGCGGTTCGACCGGCTCGGCCTGACCCTGGAGTTCGTGCCGCACACCGAGTTCAAGCAGGCCACCGCCGGAGCCAGGGCGGCCGTGCGCTCCGGCGAGTTCACCCCGTACGCCAACGTCCTGCTCACCGCGGGCGTCGTGTACTGATCGGGAGCCTGGCATGCATCTCCAGCTTGCCGATGTGCGCAAGTCCTTCGGCGACAACAGCGTCCTGCGTGGCGTCAGCTTCGACGTCGGTCCTGGCGAGGTCGTGGCGCTCGTCGGGGAGAACGGGGCGGGCAAGTCCACACTCACCCGGATCATCTCCGGCGCGCACCGCCCCGACTCGGGCCGGCTGCTGATCGACGGGACCGCGACGGTGTTCAAGGACCCGCAGGCCGCGATGGCGCACGGCATCGAGGTCATCTACCAGGAGTTCCAGCAGAACCTGTTCCCGCACCTCAGCGTGGCCGAGAACATGTACGTACTGGACCGGGAGCACGTCTTCGGCCGTCTGTTCGTCTCCAAGCAGCGCATGGCCGCCGAGGCCGGGCGGGCGCTGCGCCGACTCGGCATGGAGATCGACGTGCACCGCCAGGTCAGCGAGCTGAGCGTGGCCGAGCGGCAGATGCTCGAGATCGCCAAGGCCATGACGCACGAGTTGCGGCTGATCATTCTCGACGAGCCGACCGCAGCGCTCGACGAGCAGGAGTCCGAGCAGCTCTTCGCCCAGGTGAACAGGCTGCGCGAGGCCGGAGTCTCGGTGATCTACATCAGCCACCGGCTGGACGAGGTCTTCGCCCTGTCTGACCGCATTGTCGTGCTGCGCGACGGCCGGGTCACGCTCGACGCACCCACCGAGCGGCTCACCCCGGCCAAGGTCGTCACGGCGATGGTCGGCGACGCCGTGGACGATTTCTACCCCAAGGAGAACAACGTCAGAGACCAGGTCGTCCTGGAGGTGCGTGGCGGGAGCGGCGACCGCTTCCACGACATCGATCTCCGGGTCAGGGCCGGAGAGGTGGTCGGCATCGGCGGCGTGGTCGGCTGCGGGCGCAGCGACCTGCTGCGCGCGCTGTTCGGCCGGCAGCCGCTGACCGGCGGGTCCGTGCTCGTGGACGGCTCCGGCGTACGCGTCGCGAGCGTCCAGGACGCGATCGGCAGCCGGATCGCCTACCTGTCGCCCGACCGGCAGGCGGAGGGCCTGTGCATGGGCCAGTCGGTCGAGTCGAACGTGTCGCTGGCCTCTCTGCGCGAGTTCAGCTCCGGGAGTGGTGTCATGCGGCGGGGTAAGGAGCGCGCGGCCACCGGCGCGGTCATCTCGGAACTGCGGGTGCGCGCCGCCTCGCCGTCCATCGCGGTCAGCTCGCTGTCCGGTGGCAACCAGCAGAAAGCCCTGTTCGCCAAGTGGCTGATGACCAGGCCGCGCGTGTTGCTCATGGACGAGCCGACGCGGGGGGTGGACGTCGGGGCCAAGACCGAGATCTACCGGATCATCAACCAGCTCACCGCGGACGGCGTCGCCGTCCTGCTCGTGAGCTCCGACCTGCCGGAACTCGTCGCCATGTCCGACCGCGTGGTCGTGATGCGCGAGGGACGGCTCGTCGCCGAACTGAGCGGCGACGACCTCGACGAGCAGTCCATTCTCAAGCACGCACTGGTAGGTGCCACATGACTTCGAAGCTCAAGACCGTCGCGGGCCGGTTGCGCGCGGTGTGGATGCTCCTCCTGGTCGGGATCATCCTCTCGGTGGCCTCGCCGGTCTTCCTCACCCCGACGAACCTGCTCAACGTCGCGCTCGCGACCTCTGTGGCCGCGCTGCTCGCGGCCGGGCAGACGTACGTGATCATCCTGGCCGAGATCGACCTGTCCGTGGGCTCGGCCCTCGGCTTCTCCGCCGTCGTCACCGCCCTGACACTCGGCACGTACGGGCTGATCCCCGCGCTGGCCGCGGGACTGGCGACCGGCGCGGCCATCGGGCTGGTCAACGGCCTGCTCGTGACCAGGACCAGGATGCCGTCGTTCATCGCGACGCTGGCCACGATGTCGGTGTTCGCCGGGCTCACCCTGCACGTCACCTCGGGCAACCCCATCCCGGTGACGGACTACGACTTCCAGGGGATCGGGCAGGCCAGGTTCGCCGGCGTGCCCGTGCCGGTGTGGATCATGCTGGTCGCGTTCGGGATCTTCGGGTTCGTCCTGGCGCGCACCCGCTTCGGCCGGTACGTCTACGCCACCGGCGACAACGTCGAGGCCGCGCGGCTGTCCGGCATCAGGGTCCACCGCGTCAAGGTCCTCGCCTTCGTCATCAGCGGCGTGCTGGCATCCCTGGCGGGGTTCATCATCACCGCCCGGCTGTCCACGGCCCAGCCGACCGCCGGCGCCGGCCTGGAACTGGACGCGATCGCGGCCGTCATCATCGGCGGCACCAGCCTGGCCGGCGGCCGCGGCACCCTGCTCGGCACCCTCGTCGGGGCGCTCGTCCTCGGCGTCATCGACAACGGGATGAACCTGCTCGACGTCTCCCCGTTCCTCCAGGACGTGGTGAAGGGCCTGGTCATCCTCCTGGCCGTCTTCCTCGACCGCAACGTCGACATTCTGCGCCGGCTCGTGCCGCGCAGGGCCGAACCCCCCGTACCCACCCCAGAACTCGCACAGCACATCTAAGGAACAGCCATGCGCACTCCCCGCAAAGTCATCGCCGTCGCGATCCTGGCCGCCGTCTCCCTGACCGCCTGCAGCCGGGGCGGCGAGGAGACGTCCACGGGCGCCACCGGCGCGTCCGGCAAGAAGGACGCCACGATCATCATGAGCACGCTCGGCAACCCGTTCTTCATCAGCGTGAAGGACGGCGCCGAGGCGCAGGCCGCCAAGAGCGGCATCACCCTGAACGTGCAGAACGCCGACAACTCCGACGCCACCTTCCTCAACCAGGCGACGACCGCCATCTCCAAGCAGACCGGGATCCTCGTCCTCGACCCGGTGGGCAGCCAGTCCGCCAGCAGTTCCGTCACCCAGGCGAACGCGGCGAGCATCCCTGTGATGGCGTTCGACCGCAAGCCGTCCGGCGGCAAGCTGGCCACGTTCGTCGGCTACGACGCCGTCCAGGCGGGCAAGAACGCGGCCGACGCGCTGGCCGAGGCCGTCGGCGGCAAGGGCAAGGTCGTCGAGATCCAGGGCATCCTCGGCACCAACGTGGCCCAGGACCGCAGCAAGGGCTTCCAGCAGCAGCTCGCCACGCACAAGGACATCAAGGTCGTCGCCACACAGGCCGCCGACTTCGACCGGGCCAAGGCCCTGAACGTGATGACGAACGTGCTGCAGGCCAACCCCGACATCGACGGTGTGTACGCGGCCAACGACGAGATGGCCATGGGCGTGCTGTCCGCGCTCAAGGCCCGCAACCTGGTGGGCAAGGTCAAGGTCGTCGGCAACGACGGCATCGCCGACGCGCTGGCCGCCGTCGCGGCGGGCGAGATGTACGCCACGAACGCCGAGTCGCCGTTCGCGCTCGGGCAGAAGGTGATCTCCCTGGCCGCCGACGTCCTGGGCGGCAAGCAGGTGCAGGCCGACGAGACGCTGCAGGGCAAGCTGGTCAAGAAGGACACCGTGAAGGAGTACGCGGACTACCTCGTCGGTCTCGGCGACAAGTCCGGTGTCCCGGACAGCCTCAAGTAGGAGCGGCCGCCTGCTCGGGCTCGCCCTCGCCTGAGCACGAGCAGGCCGGCGTCCGGGCGCCGGACATCAGGCGAGGTCGGTGGCGGGCTCGGCGGTGGGCTCTGTGGCGGGCTCGGCGGTGGGCTCTGTGGCGGGCACTGTGGCAGGGCCTGCGGCAGGCTCGGTGGCGTAACGGCTCATCGCTCGGATGTTCGCCTCGGGGGACAGTGCCTGGCCGCTGCCCATCATCTCCCGCAGGTCGCGGAAGTACTGCACGTACAGGTCGGGGGTGAAGGTGCTGAGCATGACGGCCGGTTGGCCGGTCACGTTGGCGAACGTGTGCGGGACTCCGGGCGGAACCATCACCAGTGTGCCCGCGGTCGCGTCATGGTCCCTGTCCCCGACCGTGAACCGCACCGTGCCGGAGATCACGTAGAAGCCCTCGTCGTGCTGCCCGTGACGATGCTGCGGCGGTCCTTGCGTGTACGGCGCGAGCACGGACTCGGCGATCCCGAGACGGTGTCCGGTGTTGCTGCCGTCCTCAAGGACACGCATGCGCGTGGTGCCCAGGACGATCGTCTCCCCATCACCGGGGCCGACCACCGAAACGGTGAGCGGCTCACGGGCCTCAGATTCCTCGGTCATGTTCCGATCTCACCGCCGAAGCACCGCGACTGTCCAAGACCCCTTGAGGAAACTCGATACCGCACGGGTATCGTCGCACCATGGAGCTACGCACCCTGCGCTATTTCGTGGCGGTCGCCGAGGAACTCCACTTCGGCCGAGCCGCCGCCCGGCTGCACATGAGCCAGCCGCCCCTGAGCCGGGCGATCAAGCGGCTGGAGACCGAGGCGGGTGCTCTGCTGTTCAACCGGTCGTCCGCCGGAGTCACTCTCACCCCGGTGGGTGAGGTTCTGCTCGACGAGGCGCGCACCCTGCTCGACCAGGCCGACCGGGCGCGCGTCCGCGTGGCGGTGGCGGCAGGGACCGCCACCATCACCGTCGGCATCCTGGGCGACAGCAGCGACCGCGGCGTGACACGTCTGGCCCGCACCTACCACCGGCGGCACCCGCGCATCGAGACCCGCATCCGCGACATGAACCTGACCGACCCCACCTGTGGGCTGCACGCCGGGATGGTCGACGTCGCCCTGACCAGGGGGCCGTTCGACGAGACCGGCCTGACCGTGCACCACCTGCGTGCCGACCCGGTGGGAGCCCTGCTGCGTACCGACGATCCACTGGCCCGCCGCGACAGCCTGAAGCTGGCCGACCTGGACGGCCGCCGATGGTTCCGCTTCCCGGAGGGGACCGACCCCCTGTGGCAGTCGTACTGGAACGGCGGGCAGCCCCGCGAGGGTCCGGTGGTGCGCGCGGTCCAGGAATGCCGGCAAGCCGTTCTGTGGAACGGCACGGTCGGCATGACGCTCCTGGATCACGAGCCGGACGAAGGGCTCACCGTAGTGCCGCTGATCGACATGCCGGCCAGCCGCGTGCTGGCGGCCTGGCGTGAGGGCGACACGAATCCACTGGTCCGCTCGTTCGTCGAGATCGCGATCGCCGCGTACCGCGCCTGAGCACCTCACCCACGGTACGGGGCCGCGGATACGTCTTGTTCGTCCGCGATCGCCCTGACTGTGGAGCCTAGGGCGTGAGGGCGGAGCCGAGCGTGCTCTCGCGCACGATCAGACGGGTATCGGCCGTGACCCGGCGGGCGGGCCGGTCGGTGCCGCCGATCCGCTCGGCGAGCATGTCGACCGCGGCCCGGGCGATCCCCGCCTTGTCGGGCGCGATGGTGGTGAGGGACGGAGTCGTGAGCCGCGCCGCTTCGATGTCGTCGATGCCCACCACCGCGACGTCCGACGGCACCCGCACGCCCCAGGAGATCAATGCCCGGATGGCGCCGAGCGCCACCCGGTCGTTGAGACAGAAGATCGCGTCGATGTCCGGGGCCTTCGCGAGCAGTTCGTCCACACTCGTGGCGACGTCCTCCGGACTGTGCGCGCCCGGAGGGCTGAGGACCAGCGCGGGGTCGAACGGGATGCCGTACGCGTCGAGTGCCTTGGCGTATCCCTCGTGTCGCCGGCCGGCCGCCTGCGGGTGGCCGGGGCGCCGCCGGCCACCCCGGGCGCCCAGCACGGCGATCCGGCGGCGGCCGATCTCGAGCAGGTGTGTCACAGCGGTCTGAGCCGCCTCCCGGCTGTCGATCGCCACGCTGTCGGCGGATCGCACCGGACGCTCGCCCAACAGCACGAGGGGCCCCTTGTCCGGGAGGCTCCGCAGATATTGATCGGACAACGACCAGTGCTGAAGGATCACCCCATCGATGAGGCGGCTGCGGAAGCCTTCGGTGACCAGCTTCTCGCGTTCGAGATCGCCCGCCGTACAGTCGATCAGAACGGTGAGGTCGTGTTTTTCGGCCTCCTTGACGATCAGGTCCGCGAGCTCGGCGAAATACGGGGTGCTCATGCTCGGCAGCGCGAGCGCGATGATCCCCGTACGCCCGCGCCGGAGGTTCCGTGCGGAGATGTTGGGCCGGTAGTCCAGCTCGATGACCGCTTCCTGCACCTTGGCCTTGGTCGCGGGCGTGAGGTAGGGGTATCCGTTGAGCACGTTGGACACCGTCTTGATGGAGACACCTGCCAGCTTCGCGACATCCTTGATCGTCGCACTCATCTCGCGAACTCCTCGTAACTCCCGTGGCCGGGTCATCCGTTCAAGCGGATCACACCGCCCCGACCACTCCTCGTACACCAGCGCCGGTTCGGCGGCGTGGCGAGGATGTCGCGCCGACAGGCCGAGTTTCCCTCGTGCTCCCAGCATAGGTGGATCCACGGCGCCGCTGGCCCCGCCAGGCCGGCTGTCTGGTGCGGATGCGGTTGGGACCTCCGGACGCCGGCTCCGGCCGGTCTGGTCGAGTCTCGCCGCCGTAGCAGCCGATGTCCTGATCGGCGGCGGGGACGAGCACGATGTTCGTCACGGAGCAGGCGCCTCGATCAACGTGATCGAGTGCGCTGGGAACGTGTGCTGGACGCCGGTGCCGGTCCTCGGCGCGGTCGTGGTGGTCGTCTTCACGGCATCCGGGTCGTCCTTGGTGTTGAAGCTGCCGATCTCGGCGCCGTTCAGCGTGTGCACCGTGACCTCACCGGTCCCGGGCAACGCGACGTCCGCCGTCACCGGGGTGTCGCGATCCCGGTTGAGGACGAACAGCCGTACGGAGCCGTCGGACCCTCGGGTGGTGAGCACGCGCAGCGCCTTGAAGTCGCCGTCGCCGCCGGGGTTGTTCACGACCTCGTTCTCCACCGGCCTGGTCCCGGCGAGCCTGCCGGCGAGCCTCAGCATCCGGGCCCGCGCGGTGTCGAGGAAGTCCGGCGCGCCGCCGAACAGTTCGCCGGCCGTCGGGTCCCCGGCGTTCAGGTTGGAGGAGATCGCGAGCGGTGTGCCATGCGTGATCATTCCGACCAGCAGGTCCGCATGGAGCAGTGTCGTGGAGAGCGACCCGGCCCAGCCCTTGGGAGCCGGACCGGTGTCGGGCTGCTTGATCGAGCCGTACTCGCTGACCTCGAGGTATGGCTTGTCCTTGTCCGGCCCGAATTGGTCGATGGCAGCCGTCAGCACGTCGAGCTCGTCGCGGGTCACCTTCTCGGCGAGAGGCATCGTGCTGTCGTGAATCTTCTCGGGAGTGCCCCCGACGTCCGGCCGGGCGTACAGGTGCACCCCCACGCAGTCGTAGGGCTTGGCCTTGCCCATCAACTCGACGAACTTCGCGGTCTCCCATGCCGAGCAGACGTCGATCGACGGGTCGGCCTTCTTCATCGCCTTGTAGTAGTCGACGAAGCCCGGATGCGGTCCCGAACCGTAGTCGGCCCGGATCTTCTCGCCTTCCGCGGGGATCCGGCCGTGGCTCCCATCGCCGAACCGGATCTCGCCGCTCTTCGTGTCGAAGCTGTAGACGGCGTCGTCCGGACCAGCCTGGCTCAGGTCGCCGACCGCGCGCCATTCCGCGCCGCCCACCCGGACGCTCTGGCTGCTGGGGACGACCGGCGGGTACCAGACCTGGAACTTCTGGCCCGCCGCGCCGTTGCTCACCGCCGCCGATTCACGATGGTCGCACGCTTTGCCGACCGGCTGGTCGATCTGCCGTTGTGTGCCGCCCTGGACGTACTGCCGGAGCCGGACGTCGAGATTCTCGGCCCGCCAGTAGCGCTGGTTGCCGAGGTACAGCTCGTTGCCGAGCTCCCAGACCTTGATGGCGTACGGTTCGGGCCGCCCGTTGTCGGCGCGCACCTTCGCCCAGTCCTTGCCGCCGTTGGGGTTCGACCCGACCGGGGCATTGAGGTACTCCACGAAGTCCGCCGCGTCCGCGACCGTCTGTGTGGTCGCGTTCGTCATGATCATGGTTCTGGCGCCGATCTGTTCGACGAAACGCTGGTTCTCGTCCGGACCGTAGACGCTGTCCATCGGCTCGGCTTCGCCGACGAAGCCGCCGCCGACCTGGCAGCCGCGGCCGCCCTGTGGCCCGATGGCCTGCTTCCAGCCGAAAAGGTTCGCGACCGTCCCGCCCGGGTAACGGACGAGGCTGACCCCGGTCTGCTTGGCGAGATCGACCATGCGTGGCACTGGCTTGCCGGCCGTGTCGTCCCACATCCCGAGGCCCTTGGCCGGCCAGCGGTGGTTCGCCCCGATGATCTCGCGTGGCACCTCCGCGGCGATCGGGGTGTCGCTCACCTTGATGACGGTGTCCGCCGGCCCCGAGCTGTCGCCGGATGCCACACCTGCCGTCGCGGCCACGGTCGCCAGGGCAACGGAGGCCGCGGCGTATGAGATGGACCATTTCATGGTTAATCCTCTAAAAGTCGTGGTGACCTGCCTGAAGACGTCTTCGCGAGCATGTAGCCGAGCGCCGTGCGCTTCCGTTCGTATGCGGGGTCCTCCGCGATGTTCCGTTGCCGGGGGCGGCATCAAGGCTGTGGTCAACGTCTCCGCGAGCATTAGTATAACGTTGTAGACAACGTTATAGAAGCAACCTCTCGGCCGGCGACAGCAGGAGGTCAGGTGCCCGCGATCCTGTTCATCACCGCGGACCAGCTACGTAAGGACGCGCTCGGCTGCTACGGCGGCCGGGCGGTGGCGACGCCGCATCTGGATCGGATCGGCGAGGAGGGCACGGTCTTCGACCGCGCCTATACGGCGAGCCCGGTGTGCCTGCCCAGCCGGAGCTCGCTGCTGACGGGGCGCTATCCGCGCAACCACGGCGCCTACAGCAACTTCCGCGACCGGGCGCTGCCGGCGGACGTGCCGAACCTCTACCAGGTGCTGGGGGCTGAGGGCTATTCCGTCGGGCACATCGGCAAGTGCCATTACGCGCCGGTGCCGTACTCCGCCACCAGCTCCGACCGGACCCTGCCCTACGACTCGTTCCGGGACTACTACCTGAGCCTCGGCATCGAGCACCTGGCGTTGCAGGACGACAAGCAGGTGTCGGTCTGGTTCTACGACGACTACACGCGGGAGTTGGAGGCGGCCGGCCTGCTGGAAGCCTACCGGGAGGCCGTTTGGGACCAGGCGGCCCGCAAGGTGTTCCCTTTCCCCGGCCCGGCGCAGTGGCATCCCGATGCCTGGGTCGGCCGCAAGGCTCGCGAATGGATCGAATCGTACGACCAGGACCGCCCGATGTTCGCCTGGGTCTCCTTCAGCGGTCCGCACTTCCCGTTCGACCCTCCTGAGGAGTATCTCTCCCGGGTCGACGAATCGCTGGTCGGCGAGGCCGACGTGGACCCGTCCGAATGGGCGGAACCCGGCCGGTTGCACTACCGGAGCTTCCACGGCCCCTCGCGGGGATACGCGGAGGGCGGCGGATTCCACGACCGCGATCCGGACTACTGGCGGCAGCTGCGCCGCCATTACCTGGCCAACGTCGCGCTGATAGACGATCAGGTGGGACGCCTGATCGCCGCCGCGGAGGCGCGGTTCGGCGACGATCTGGTCGTGGTGTTCACCTGCGACCACGGGGAGATGCTGGGGAACCACGGGTTCTGGGGCAAGCAGCGCTGCTTCTACGAGGACGTGCTCAACGTGCCGCTGCTGCTGCGCAGGCCCGGGGGCGCGGGCGGGGGCACCAGGACCGACCGCCTCACCAGCCTGGTCGATGTCTTCCCCACGCTGGTCGGCCACGCCGGTGCCGAGACCGTCCCCGGGATCGACGGCCGGCACCTCGACTCCGGCGGCCAGCTGCATGTCTTCGCCGAGTCCGAGCGCTTCCAGGTCGTCACCGACGGCCTCGTCAAACTCGTGCACGCCCAGGCCGACGACGTCGTGCACACCGAGATGTACGACCTCGCATCGGACCCGCGAGAGATACGCGACGTTGCCGGGTCCCCGGGGTACGCCGAGGCACAGCGCGACCTTCAGGCGGCCGCTCTCCGGGCACTGGTGGACACTGCGCTGCCCTGATCAGTACGTGTCGAGCGGGTAGCCCTCACCACCGGAATCATGCGGCCGGTGCCATCTTCCACGGGAGGTCATGGTGGATGAAGAGGTGTTGCAGGACACGCCACATCGGAGGGTGGTGCGGATCGGTGACACCGTCCGCAGGCCCGCCCAGGCGTGGACGCCGGCCGTGCATGCGCTGCTGTCCCATCTGAAGAGCGCCGGATTCCCGTACTCGCCGCGCGTGCTGGGGATCGACAAGGGGTTTCAGTCGAGAGACAGCCCTGCGGCCGGAGTCACCTGGGCGGCCCGGCGTGCCGGGAGGACAGCGGCGAGGAGTCCGGCCAGGGCGGCGATGAGGACGACGGCGCCGAGCGACGGCCAGGGGACTTGCATGGTGGCGTTGCGAAGAGCCGGCTTCACGAACGTCTCGTAGCCGGCCCAGGCGAACCCGACGCCGATCACGGTGCCGAGCAGGGTGGCCACCACCGACAGCAGCACTGCCTCGGTCGCCAGCATCCGCCGCAGCTGCCCGCGGGTGAGCCCGAGCGCGCGCAGCATCGCGTGTTCGCGGGCGCGTTCGAGTACGGAGAGCCCCAGGGTGTTCGCGATCCCGATCAGGGCGATCACGATGGCGATGCCGATGAGGCCGAGCACCGACCAGGTGAGGATTCTCAACTGCTGGTCCTCCGTCTCCCGGGCCTGCAATTCGTTGCCGACCTGCAGGCCGGCCGAATCCGCCAGCTTGTCCAGGTCTCCGACAAGTTGCATCGAGTCGTTGCCGGAGGAGGCGCGGATCCAGATGGCATGCGGCTCGGGGGCGTCGGTGAGTGTCGCCAGCGTCTCGGGCGCGACCACGCCCACCCGGCCCCAGCCGGTGCCGGCGGTGACCTGCAACTGGGCTCGCCGGTGGCCGACGCGCACCGTGACCCGGTCACCGGGCCGGAGGCTCAGGTTCTTGCGGAAGGCCGCGTAGTCGAGTCTGATCTTCCCCGGCTCGACCTGGGCGAACGCCCCGCCGTCGCGGGCCACCTGTTCCGCGTCCGGCGCGGTGACCACCGGGATCGGTTCGCTGAGCCCGGTCACCTGGGCCGCGGCGCCGTCCACGGGAATGGCCCGCTCCACACCGGGAGTGCGACGTACCCGGTCGAGGAGATCAGTGGCGACCGGTCCCTCGGACGAGGTCAACGAGGCATCGACGGGGTGCTGCCTACCGCGCTCCTCGTCCAGCGCCGCGCTTGTCGTGCTCATCCCCGTGAGTACGGCGGTCGTCAGGGTGACGCCGACCAGCAGGGAGGCAGTGGTGGTGGCGGTCCGGCGCGGATTGCGCACAGCGTTCCTGGTCGCCAGCCGGCCGGCGGGGCCGAGCAGCGCGCCGGTGAGCCGGACCAGGCGGGGAACGAGCACCGGCCCGAAGAGGAGCACGCCGGTGAACACCGAGCCGCCGCCCGTCACCATGAGCACCGTACTGCCCTGGATCACCGCCATCCCGAGCAGGCCCAGCCCGGCGACCAGGAGGAGCGCGGCGAGCGCCAGCCGCACCAGGCCGGTGGCCGTGTGCACGTCGACCGAGGGATCCGGGCGCAGCGCCGCCAGCGGGCTCACCCTGACCACCCGCCGGATCGGCAACCACGACGCGACCATGGTGACCACCAGGCCGACGGCGAACCCGCCCAGCAGCCAGAGCGTGGGCAACCCGGGGGCGCCCATCGTGACGGTAGGCGCGAGAACGTTGATCAGGGCGATCAGTCCGTAGCCGAGACCGACGCCGAGCAGTAGCCCGGTCAGCGACGCGAGCACCCCGACGGCGGCCGCCTCCCGGCGTACCGAACGCACCACCTGCCGCCGGGTCGCGCCGACGCAACGCAGCAGGGCGAAGTCGCGCAGGCGTTGCGCGAACAGGATGGAGAACGTGTTGGCGATGACCAGGACCGAGACGAAGAGCGCGACGCCGGCGAACAGCAGCAGCATCAACCCCAAGGTGTCGACCCTGTTGTTGAGTTCGGTCTGCTTCTCCGTGACGAATTCCTCGGGCGACTGCACCTTCGCGCCCTGCGGGAGCTGACCCACCTCCCCGCGCACCGCCATCCGGCCCAGGGAGAGCGAGGGGTCATCGCGCCATCGCAGCAACTGCGGCCAGGACACGTACACGCTGGCCTGAGCCGTGGCGGAGGGCGACTCCACGAGACCGACCACCTCCAGGTCGGTCGCGGTGGTGTCCTCGCCGATCCGGACCCGGTCGCCGACCGCGATCTCCTTGGCCTGAGCGTCCCACACGTCCACCACCGCCTCGCCCGTGCGTGCCGGGAAGCGGCCGGAGCTGAGTTTCTGCCAGCGCAGCTCCGCCGAAGGGGCGATCGGCCCCACGGCCGTTCCCGGGAACGAATGACCGCCCGCGCGCATCGGCATCATCCCCCGGCCGAGCACGGACGCGTTCTCGCCGTATCGCTCGGCGAGTGCGATCACCTCCTTCATGCTCAGCTGAGTGATCACATGGTCGGCATTGCGGAACGGCGCTCCGAAGCCGTCCATGAGTCCGCTCCGTGCCCCGGACGTGAGCATGCCGACCACGACGACGAAGGCGACTCCGACAATGATCGCGACCGCCGCCGCGACGTACCTGCGGAGGTGGGTGCGCAGGGACGCGAGGAAGACGGTGCGCATCAGGCGATCCGCCCGTCCTGCACGGTGACCACGTCATCGGCGTACTTCGCCGCGTCCCGATCGTGGGTGACCATCACGACGGTCTGGCCGAGCTCGTGCGCCGACCGGCGCAGGTGGTGGAGCACCTCCGCCGACGTGGTGCTGTCCAGGTTTCCTGTGGGCTCGTCGGCGAACAGCAGGTCCGGCTGGGTGATCAGGGCCCGGGCGATCGCGACCCGCTGCTGCTGGCCGCCGGACAGCTCCGCGGGCCGGTGGCCGAGCCTGTCGGCCACGCCGAGGGTGTCGGCGAGCGCGTGCGCGCGCTCCCGCGCCGCGTCGTCGATCCGGCGACCGCCCAGCTCAAGCGGGAGCACGATGTTCTGCAGCGCGGTGAGCATCGGCAGCAGGTTGAACGACTGGAACACGAAGCCGATGTGCTCGCGGCGGAAGATCGTGAGCGCGTCGTCGTCGAGCGATCCGAGGTCGGTGCCGGCCACGGTGACAGTGCCGCCGCCGGCCTGGTCGAGTCCGGCCAGGCAGTGCATCAGCGTGGACTTGCCCGATCCGCTCGGCCCCATGATCGCGGTGAACCTGCCTCGTGGGAGGTCGAGGTCGATGCCGCGCAGAGCATGCACCTGGGTATCGCCCCGGCCGTAGGTCTTGGTCAGGTCGCGCGCGCTGGCGGCCAGGGTTCCCTGGGTGGCCTGCTGGGTGGTGGCCGTCATCGTAGAGCAGCTTTCGGTCGATGGGACTGGAGTGGAGTCAACCGCATGTCATGGTTTCGCCACGACGGCCGCCGGCGACAAGGATCCGGGGGAGACTGACGTGCTGTTCGCGTAGGTCATGCCGGTAGTCAAGGCGGCGTGGTGTTGCCGGCACGTATGTGGTTTTCGATATGCCGGCGATATGCGCCGGCTCCTAGGCTCGGGAGCATGCGTGTGTTGATCGTCGAGGACGAGCCCTACCTGGCAGAAGCCATCCGCGATGGCTTACGCCTGGAGGCGATCGCCGCCGACATCGCCGGTGACGGCGACACCGCGTCGGAACTGCTGAGCATCAACGCCTACGACATCGCCGTCCTCGACCGGGACATCCCCGGCCCCTCCGGCGACGAGATCGCCGAACGCATCGTCGCCTCCGGCAGCGGCATGCCGATTCTCATGCTCACCGCCGCCGACCGGCTCGACGACAAGGCCTCCGGGTTCGAACTCGGCGCCGACGACTACCTCACCAAGCCCTTCGACCTGCGCGAACTCGTGCTCAGGCTCAGAGCGCTCGACCGCAGGCGCGCCCACAACAGACCACCCGTGCGACAGGTCGCGGGTCTGCGGCTGGATCCGTTCCGCCGCGAGGTCTATCGCGACGGCCGCTACGTCGCGCTCACCCGGAAACAGTTCGCCGTGCTCGAGGTCCTCGTCGCCGCCGAAGGCGGTGTCGTCAGCGCCGAGGAACTCCTGGAGCGAGCATGGGACGAGAACGCGGACCCGTTCACCAACGCCGTGCGCATCACCGTGTCGGCGCTGCGCAAACGGCTCGGCGAACCCGGGATCATCACCACGGTCGCCGGCGCCGGGTACCGCATCGACGCTCAAGCAGACCCCGGGCGTGAGGCAGGAGAGCGTGGATAGAGCGCCCGGGTTGAGCGTTCGCCTCAAACTCACCCTCAGCTACGCCGGATTCCTCATGCTCGCCGGCGTCCTGCTGATCGTGGTGGTGTGGGTGTTCCTGCTGCGTTACGTGCCCAACGTCGCCGCGGTCAGGACCCCGGCGGAGATGGATCCCAACCAGTACGTCCTCCTGCGCGGCTTCGCGTCAGCGGCGGGCACGGCCCTGGTCTTCCTGCTGGTGTTCGGTCTCCTGGGAGGATGGATTCTCGCCGGCCGCATGCTCGCGCCCCTGACCCGCATCAGAAATGCCACGCACATGACCGCGGACGGATCGCTCTCCCACCGGATCCGGTTGGAAGGCCGCAAAGACGAGTTCCGCGAACTCGCCGACGCCTTCGACGCCATGCTCGCACGGCTCGAAGCACACCTCGCCGAACAGCAGAGGTTCGCAGCCAACGCCTCGCACGAGTTGCGCACCCCGCTGGCGATCTCGCAGGCACTTCTCGACGTGGCCCGCAACGATCCGAACCGGGACACCGGCGAACTCGTCGAGCGCCTTCACGCCGTCAACGCCCGAGCGATCGACCTCACCGAGGCGCTGCTCGTGCTCAGCCGCGCCGGCCAGAGGTCCTTCACCCGCGAACCTGTCGACCTGTCCCTGCTGGTGGAAGAGGCCACAGAAACACTGCTCCCGCTCGCCGAGAAACGCGGTGTCACCATCGACACCTCCGGTGACATCACCCCGGCTGTCGGGTCGCAGGCGCTCCTGCTGCAGATGACGACGAACCTTGTGCACAACGCCATCGTGCACAACCTGCCCGAACATGGCACCGTGCGGGTCACCACCAGCGTCCACCCCGAGACCGTGGTGCTCACCGTCGAGAACAGCGGCGAGAAGCTCCCTCCGCAACTGGTCTCGACACTCACCGAACCGTTTCAGCGCGGCACCGAACGAATACGCGGCAACCACGCAGGCGTCGGCCTCGGTCTGGCGATCGTCAAGAGCATCACCCAGGTACACGACGGATCCCTCACCATCATCCCGCGCCCCGCGGGCGGACTCCGTATCGCCGTTCACCTGCCCACCGTCCCGGCCGATGGCCAGGGGCGGCCGGGTGGAGCGTTTCCTCGAAACACCGGACGCCCGGATTCCTGATCGTGCCGACACCCACGCTGAGCTGGATCATCGTCGTCGTCAACCCGGCGCGCGGATCTTCCGCCGGCGGCCGCGCCGTTTGACGATGGGTTTACGTCCAGTCAGAGTGATCAGAAGTCATGGCGTTGACCGACCACCATTGGCTCCTCGAGGAAGAAGATGCGGAAATCCGTCATGACCGCCACCATGGTGACGCCGTTGACCCCGGCGGCAGCCTGGGCCACGACCACAGCGGACGCCTTGACCTGGGAAAGTGCCCGCAAGACGTCAAAGGGGCCGACCTGCGGTGCGCGACGTGATCGGCATCGATCCGCGCGGTGTCGGCCACAGCACCCCCGATGAGCTGCGACTTCAAGCCGGAGCAGACCGCGACCAACATCCCGCCGTACGCGGCCGACGTCACCGCGCAGGCCAAGGCCGCGGCCGCTCTGGCCAAGCAGTGCGGCTCGTCCTCGACCGCGTGGGCGCTGCCGCACATCGCCACCGGACCTGGCGGCTGGAACTCGGCATTCTCACGGATGCTGAGCCGCCGGCCTGACGAACGCGTACATCAGACCCGCCGATGTGCGGGATGACACCCCGCGAGAGGAATCACGATGAGCGACAGCCCGGCGGCCGAACGTGGAGGGTCGACGGCCACTTCGCGCTCAGCGGAAACGACCAGCCCGACCGGCCGGAGAGACGCCGGGGCGCGGCAGAAGCGTCCCTACCCTCTGCTCGCCGACGATGTCGCGCGCTCGCGCGTCTGTGTGGCGATCGCCGCGCCGTTCATCGTGGCGTCCCCCTTCGTGATCCGCAATCTTGACCTGCAGCCGACGCTGGTCGGCATCCTCACGGCCTTCGTCATCTGGTCGATCTACTCCATCGTCTACATCGGGCTCGTGTTCGGCGTGTTCATGCGGGCTGATGCCGACACGCTCGGGCAGTGGCTGTGGGCCGTTCCACGTCCCAGGACCCGCGCGCAGCGGATCTCCGGGATCATCAACGGCTACGGCGCGATCTGGTGGGCCCTGTCCGGCGGCGGCGTCTCGATCGCCGCGATGATCGTCCTCATGACCACGGGCGAGAGCACGCCACCGGCGATCATCTGGGCGGGCGTCGTGGTCCTCACGGCGAGCTGGGCGATCATCGCCGTCAGCTTCGCCGTTCATTACGCGCGCGAGCACGCGCTTTCTGGCGGCCTCGAGTTCCCGGGCGAGGCTCCCCGCTTCTCCGACTTCCTCTACCTGTCGCTGCAACTGTCGACCACGTTCGCCGGCTCGGACGTCGTCATCACCACGACGAGGATGCGCCGATTCGCGGCGCTCCACGGCGGTATCGCCTTCCTGTTCAACACCGTCATCATCGCGATCCTCGTCACCGTGCTGCTCGCCGCCGTCAGCTGAGCCGAGGCGCCGGAGGGGAAGATCTGGCTCGGCTCGTAAGATGGTCTCTGGTTGCCGCCGCGGTTCAGCCAGGCGCGGACCGCGCCGCCGTCGTAGACGACCAGATAGTCGGCCTGGCCGTCACCGTCAGTGACGACTCCGCCGTCACGGCCACGGAGAACTTCCCGGCCAGGCCACCAGGCACGGCGAACCGCGCCCCCGCCCCCGCCCCCGCCCCCGCCGCTGTCACCGGAGGCGTCAGGCCCAGTAACAACGTCACCACGATGGACATGATCAAGGCCAGGCGGCCAGTTCACACACCTCCGCGTTCGGGGAGTTGATCATCGCGACCGCGGACGATAACGGCGTGAATGTGCCATCAACACTCGCGGGGGTTATGGCGACGGGAAAGGCCCGCTGTCAGACCGCCCTGGCGATGCGGATGCGTGCGTTCAGTCGCGGCCCCGCCTCGTAGAACATGTACTCCACACCGTCCTGGGTGCCGAACGACGGCGCCGCCACCCTGCCGTTGTCCGAGGGGATGGGGGAGTGGAAGACGCCGAGGTGCGTCTCCCTGTCGAACGCGTTGCCGAGCTCGGTGATCCGCATCCTGCCGTCGTTGCCGTGATAGGCCACATAAGTGGTCCCGTTGCGTTTGACGAGGGTGGCGCCGGAGATGTCGGTCACGCCGTCGGGTTCGGGGTCCACCAGCGGGGTCGCGCTGAACTGCCAGCCGTCCCAGCCGTTGGGCGACCAGCCGTAGAAGATGCGGCGGCCGTTGCGCCGCCCCATGAAGGTCATCACGTACTTGTTGTTCCGGCCGGGCAATGAATGCTCGAAGACCCGCGCGTAGGAGGTCTCGGAGGTGCCGGGCACCAGGCGGGTGCTCAGGATCGGGGTCTCGTCGGTGAAGGTGATGCCGTCGGTGGAGCGGGCCACGCGCGTGGTGAAGTTCTCGCCGTGGAAGTAGCAGAAGAACTGCCGGGTGGCGGCGTCCCAGGTCACGTGGGGTGAGGACACGTGTGAGACCGTGGTGGTCGGCAGGCGGTTGTCGATGAGGGGATTGCCCGAGTAGTCGTCGAAGGGGCCCGCCAGGGAGTTGGCGAAGGCCACGCAGATGCCGCCCGGGTTCTCGTGAGGGGCGTAGTAGAGGTAGTAGCGCGCTCGGGGATTGGCGAGCTTGTCATACACCCCTCTGATGCAGGGAAAGATGAACTCCCCTGTCGGGTTGTGGCTGAGCGGCAGGGCCAGCGCGTCGCGCAGGTACCGGTAGGTCGGCATCCCGGCCGGGCCCGCCGCCGCGCTCGCGGCCGGGCCGAGACCCAGGCCTGCGGCCGCGCCCGCCGCCGCGCCCAGTAACACGGTCCGCCGTCGGATCAGTGGGTGGGGAGTGTCCACGTCGGCTCCTTCACGCTGCGTCGTGGTACGGATTCACACGCTCTCCCCCGACGGGATGCCGCGTCAAGCTGCTAATGCGAATTACCATAGGCAAAATCCGCACTTGACAGTATGGGGCGTCGTGCGAAAGATAGTGCCTCACCAAGTTGCTACTACGCATTAGCAGATCAGGGGAGGGCACGGACGGTGACTGGCCCGGGCCGGCGTCTCACGCAGCAGGACATCGCCAAGATGGCCGGCGTGAGCCAGACGACGGTGTCGCTCGTGCTCAACAAGCGCGGCGACGCCGAGGTGCGGATCGCCCCCGAGACCCGCGAAAGGGTCCTGCGGGTGATCAGAGAGACCGGCTACGTGGCCGATCCCGCCGCGCGACGGCTCGCCGACGGCCGCAACCGCATCCTCGGCGTGTTCACCTACGAGGCGGTCTTCCCCACCGAGAGCGCCGACTTCTACCACCCGTTCCTGGACGGCATCGAGGAGTGCGCCGAGGAGATCGGCTGCGACCTGCTGCTGTTCACCAGCGCCAGGGCGGTCTCGGGGGCGCGGCGGCAGATCTTCAACGAGGAGAGCCGCGTGCGGCTGGCCGACGGCTGCCTGCTGCTCGGCCGTACGGTCGACCGTGACGACCTGGCCCGGCTGCTGGCGGAAGGGATCCCGTTCGTCTCGGTCGGCCGCCGCGACGACGCGGGCGGGCCGGTGCCGTACGTCGGGGCCGACTACCCACCGGCGGTCCGGGCGCTGGTCGAGCGGGCGGTGGCCCTCGGCCATCGGCGTCTGGCCTACGTCGGGGCGGGCATGGGCGGCGAGTCCAGGGCCGACCGCCTGCGCGGGTTCCACGAGGGTGTGGCGGCGGGCGGCGCCGACGGCCGCCATCTCCCGGCCGAGGCGCCACTGGACGATCTGGTCGCGGCCGGGGTGACGGCGGTCTTCGTCGAGGAGTACGCCGACTGCGTAGCGCTCGCCAGAGCGGCCGCGGAGCGCGGCATGGAGATACCCCGCGACCTGTCCATCCTCACCCTGGGCGCGTTCACCCGGCCCGTCCAGGTCGACACCGACTTCACGGGATTCCGCATCCCGAGGCGCGAGATGGGCCACAGAGCCGTACAACTGCTGGCCGCGGTCCTGGAGACCGGCGGGTCCCCGCAAGAACTGCTCCCCTGCGAGCTCATCGCCGGCAGCACGCTGGCTCCGGCATCCGGAATGTGACAGGAGATCCCCACGTGGTTGAGATATCGGCAGACGCGGCCGTCGTCGGCGGCG
This sequence comes from Nonomuraea insulae, assembly GCF_042656245.1. NCBI lineage: Bacteria > Bacillati > Actinomycetota > Actinomycetes > Streptosporangiales > Streptosporangiaceae > Nonomuraea > Nonomuraea insulae. Next base: position 120,810 of record NZ_JBHSPA010000016.1, on the reverse strand, counting down.
GGCTGGGCGGCGTCGCCGCCGCGCTGGCCCTGCTGCGGGCCGGCCGCACCGTGATCCTCACGGAGGAACACGACTGGCTCGGTGGCCAGCTCACCAGCCAGGCCGTCCCGCCCGACGAGCCCTCCTGGGTGGAGCAGTTCGGCGTCACGGCGAGCTACCGTGCCCTGCGCGAGGGCATCCGGCGCTACTACCGCGACCACTACCCGCTCACCGAACGGGCGCGGGCGCAGCGGGAGCTGAACCCGGGTGCCGGTCACGTGAGCCGCCTGTGCCACGAGCCCAGGGTCGCGGTCGCGGTGATCGAGGCGATGCTCGCCCCCTATCGGGGCTCGGGCCGGTTGCGGGTGCTGCAGCCGTACCGGCCGGTGGGCGCGGAGGTGGATGGCGACCGCGTCACTTCGGTACGGCTGGCACATCGCGACCATGACGCCGACCAGGTCGTGCTGCACGCGTCATACGTGCTGGACGCGACCGAGACCGGCGAACTGCTGCCCCTGACAGGCGCCGAGTACGTCACCGGATTCGAGTCGCAGTCGGAGACAGGCGAGCCGAGCGCGCCCGCCGAGGCGCAACCGCTGAACATGCAGGCCGTCTCCGTCTGCTTCGCGGTCGACCACGTCGACGGTGACCACACGATCGACCGGCCCGCCTCCTACGACTTCTGGCGAGCATACGAGCCGCCCTTCTGGGGCGACAAGCTGCTGTCGTGGCGGTGCCCGAACCCGCGCACCCTCGCGATCATGGAACGTTCCTTCACGCCCAATCCCGACGACGACCCCCAGCTCGTCCAGGCCGACCAGCGCGTCAACCCGGGCGACGCCAACCTGTGGACCTTCCGCAGGATCGCCGCGCGCCGCAACTTCACGCAGGGCGCGTACGCCAGCGACATCGCCCTCGTCAACTGGCCGATGATCGACTACCTGGAGGGGCCGGTCATCGACGTGCCGGACGCCGACCGGCACCTGGCGGCCGCCCGCGAACTGTCCCTGTCGGTGCTGTACTGGCTGCAGACCGAGGCTCCCCGCCACGACGGCGGCACCGGATACCCCAGCCTGCGGCTGCGCGGCGACGTCACCGGCGGCGCCGACGGTCTCGCCCAGGCCCCCTACATCCGCGAGTCCCGGCGTGTCCGGGCCCTGACCACCGTCACCGAACAGGACCTGTCCGTGGCGATACGCGGCGACAAGGGCGCCGTCTCCTATCACGACTCGGTGGGTGTGGGCATGTACCGCATCGACCTGCACCCGTCGACCGGCGGCGACAACTACATCGACGTCGCCTGCTCCCCGTTCGAGATCCCCCTCGGGGCGCTGATCCCGCAGCGGATGACCAACCTGCTGCCCGCCTGCAAGAACATCGGCACCACCCACATCACCAACGGCGCCTACCGCCTGCATCCGGTGGAGTGGAACGTCGGAGAGGCGGCAGGCGCGCTCGCCGCCTTCTGCCTTGACCAGGCCACCACCCCGCACGCCGTGCACGCGGACGGCCGGCTCCTGGCCGACTACCAGCACCGGCTCGTCCGCGACGGCGTGGAACCGCGCTGGCCCGACGTCACCGGTTACTGACGCCGTCATCGACGCCAGAAGGAGAAACCCCCCATGAAAGTACCCGGGAAGCTGGCGGCCCTCTCGCTGACCGCCCTCCTCACAGTCGCCGCCTGCGGCGACGGCGGCACCGCCCCGGCCGCGCAGGGCCCGCAGCCGCTGCGCATGTCGATCTGGACCTCCAACGAGGCCCACCTGAAACTGTTCAACGAGATCGCCGCCGAGTACCGCAAGTCCCACCCGCAGGCCGGTAAGATCACCTTCGACCCCATCCCGTTCGAGAACTACACGACCACGCTGACCACGCAGATCGCCGGCGGCAACGCCCCCGACCTGGCGTGGATCATGGAGAACTCCGCCCCGGACTTCGTCGGCTCCGGCGCTCTCGTCCCGCTCAAAAGCAAGATCGAGAACGCGGGCGAGCTGGTCCCGGCCGCCACCCGGCTGTGGGAGCACGACGGAGAGCTGTACGCCTACCCGTTCTCCACCTCGCCCTTCGGCGTCTTCGTCAACACCGACCTGGTCAAGGCCGCGGGCCAAAAAACGCCGCGCGAGCTGATCAAGGCCGGGCAGTGGGACTGGGAGCACGCCAACGAGATCAACAAGGCCGTCGCGGCCAAGGGCAAGAACGGCCTGACCATCCTCAACTTCGACTACAAGGCCTGGGACAACCTCGCCACCGTCTGGCAGGGCTGGGGCGCCAAGGCGTGGAGCGACGACGGCGGCACCTGCCAGTTCAACGCACCCGAAATGGTCGAGGCCATGACGTTCGTGCACAAGGCGATCTTCACCGACAAGTCCATGCCGGGGCCGGGCACCGCCGTCGACTTCTTCTCCGGCGACACCACGATGGCCGTCGCCCAGATCTCCCGCGCCGCCATGCTGGAGGACGCGACGTTCAAGTGGGACCTGGTGCCGCTGCCCGCCGGGCCGAAGGGCGAGTACGCGGTCATCGGCCAGGCCGGGATCGGCGTGCTGAAGAAGTCGCCGAGGGCCGCGCAGGCCACCGACTTTCTCGCCTACTTCGCCAACGCCGCCAACGCGGCCAAGCTCGCCGCGTACTTCCCACCCGCGCGCGGCTCGCTGCTGACCGCCGACACCATGGCCAAGACCAGTCCCATGCTGAACAGCGACCAGCTCCAGAAGGTAGTGATCGACGGCATCCAGAAGGGCGTGGTCAAGCCCAGCCACACCGGTCAGGCCGAGCTCGCCCAGACCGCCAGGGCCGCCCTCGACCCGCTGTGGAAGCAGGACGCCGACGTCAAGGCGGTGCTGGACGGCGTGTGCGCGAAGATCCAGCCACTGCTGGGTGGATGACGTGGCGGCGACGGACCTCGGCGAACGGGTGGCCGTGCGCGCGGCCACCCGGCGCCGCACCTTCTGGACCATCCCCCGGCGCGACGCCCTCGTCGGCTACCTGATGATCTCGCCGCAACTCGTGGGCAGCGCGCTGTTCGTCCTGCTGCCGCTGGGCCTGGTCTTCTACTACAGCCTCCAGGAGTGGAACGTGCTGGCGGGCACGTTCGAGTTCGTCGGTGGCGAGAACTACGCCAAACTGCTCGCCGACCCGAACATGGGACAGGTGCTCACCAGCACCGTGTTCTTCTCGGCCGGTCTGGTCGTGCTCAACCTGACCCTCGCCCTCACCCTGGCCATCCTGCTCGACCAGCGGCTGCGCGGCACCACGTTCTTCCGCACGCTGTTCTTCTCGCCGGTGCTGGTGTCGCTGGTCGCCTGGACGATCGTCTGGCAGTTCCTGCTTCAGCAGGACGGCGGCGTCAACGGCGTGCTCGGCCTGGCCGGCGTCGAGGGCCCCAACTGGCTGCGCGGCGAGACCTCCGCCCTGCTGTCGGTCATCGTCGTCCAGGTCGTCAAGAACGTGGGGCTCAACATGGTCCTGTTCCTGGCGGCGCTCCAGGGCGTGCCGCGCCAGCTGTACGAGGCCGCGCAGCTCGACGGCGCCGGCCCCTGGACCCGGTTCCTGCGCATCACGGTGCCGCAGATCAGCCCGACGATCCTGCTCACCTCGATCATCACCGTGGTCGGGTCGCTGCAGGTGTTCGCCCAGATAGCGGTGCTCACCCAGGGCGGGCCCGGCATGTCCACCACGGTTCTCGTCTACTACCTGTACCAGCAGGCCTTCCAGTTCCGGCACCTCGGCTACGGCGCCACCCTGTCGGTCCTGCTGTTCCTGATCGTCGCGGCGCTGACGCTGCTGCAGTGGCAGCTGCGCCGGAAGTGGGTCTTCCATGAGTCGTAGCATGAGTCGCAGGGTCAAGCTCGTGCTGTACGCGCTGCTGTGCGTGTTGTGCGTGCCGTTCGTGTTCCCGACCTGGTGGATGGTCACCTCGTCGGTGAAGCCGATCAGCGACATCTTCGCCTTCCCGCCCGCGCTGGTGCCCTCCAGGTTTGACTTCTCCACCTATGGCCGGGTCTTCGAGCTGCAGCCGTTCGGGCAGCAGTACCTCAACAGCCTCTACATCGCGGCGGTGGTGACCGCCGGCACGATGGCGGTGGCCGCGATGGCCGGCTACGCCTTCGCCCGCATCCGCTTCCCCGGCCAGAACGTGCTCTTCCTGGTCGTGCTCGTCGGCCTGCTGATCCCCAGCGAGGTGACGATCGTCCCGCTGTTCCAGATGTTCCACACGGCGGGGATGACCGACACGCACTGGCCGCTGATCCTGGTGCCGATCCTGGGTGCGCCCAGCGTGCTGGCGACGTTCATCATGCGGCAGTTCTTCATCACGCTGCCCGGCGAGCTGGAGGAGGCCGCCAGGGTCGACGGGCTCGGCCGCTTCGGCACCTTCTACCGGGTGGCGTTGCCGCTGGCCAGGCCCGCGCTCGGCGCCGTCGCGATCTTCACCTTCCTGCACTCGTGGAACCTCTACCTCGAACCCATCGTGTTCCTGTCCACCCCGTCGAAGTTCACCTTGCCGCAGGCGCTCACCCAGTTCGTCGACGCCTACGGCTCGCCCCTGTGGAACGTGCAGCTCTCGGCCGCCACGATGACCGCTCTGCCCATTCTGGTCGTCTTCGTACTGGCCCAGCGGCAGTTCATCGAGGGGCTCGCGCACACCGGTCTGAAAGGCTGACCATGCTCTCCCGCCGCACCCTGCTCCGTGCCGCCGCCCTGCTCCCGGCCGTCCCCGTGCTCGCGCCCGGCACCGCCTACGCCGATCTGGCGCCGCTGCCCGCACTGAACCGCAGGTCGTTCGCCCCCCACGAGCAGCGCTTCGCACCGTACCTGGCCACCCTCGCGCCCATGGTCAACGACATGGACGACACCGGCTTCTTCGCCGGTGGCTGGTGGCGCTCGCCGGCGGTGCCGTCCAACGCCCGCGTGCAGGAGCACGTCTTCACGCTGGCCTGGTTCCACGCCAACGCCCGCCCGTGGAACCCGTACGCCGGGGACGCCGGCCTGCTGGCCGCGCTCGACGCGGCGCTCGGCCACTACCTGTCACTCCAGCACGCCGACGGCTCCTTCCCCGAGCGCAACCCCGACCAGCACGGCCTGGCCGCCACCGGGTTCGGCATCGGCTACCTCGCCAAGACGCTGCGGATCCTGCGCGCGAGCGGAGCGCTGCCCGCCCGGCAGTCCCAGCTCAGCGCCGCCTTGCGGACGGCAGTGACGTGGATCCTCGACCCCGCCAACCGCGCCGTCTGGCAGGAGCCGCTCAACTACGCCAACCAGACCTCCTCCGGCCTGGCCGGAGCCGTACACGCGCTCAGGCTCGATCCCGATCCCGCGCTCGCCACGAGCCTGCGCGAGGCGTTCACCAGGATCGCCGCGACCGGTGTGAGCTCCGCCGGCTTCTTCCACGAGGAGGGCGGCCACGACATGAACTACAACTTCGAGGTCATGCTGCCCGAGCTGGCCGACGCCTACCTCCACCACCCGGACCCGCACCTGGTGGACATGGCCCGCACGTTCACCGGCTTCCTGTCCTACAACCTGCTGCGCGAGCCCGACGGCGCCGGGTACATGGTCAACGTCGCGCCCTCCACCCGTACCAGCACGCGCTGGTACGACGAGGTCAGGCCCGACCCCGACAGGACCGCGCTCAACTGGACGTTCACCCGCCAGGTGCCGCTGCTGTCGGCGTTCATGACCGCCCGCGAGGACCTGGCCGACGCCCGCGCCGGCTGGGCCGCGTCCACCGAGCCGGTGGCACCGCTCGCCAAGCAGGACACCTCTCCGCGCATCCTCACCCACGGCCTGTACGGCGAGCGCTTCCCCACCAGGCGGCAGCGGGCCGCCGCCATCGCGGACCTGCCCTACCTGCGCTCCTCCGACTTCGTCGAACTACGCAGGGACAGGGGCCAGGACTTCCTGTACGTCCGCAAGCCCGGCCTGTACCTGGGCGGCTACTTCGGCGAGCGCGCCTCCCGCGGCCGCACCGGCCTGACCTTCCTCTGGCATCCCGAGGCCGGCACGATCATCTGCGGGCTCAACGACAACAACCACGCCTGCTGGTCCACCGTCTTCCCCGGCCAGGTACCCGACTCCAACGGTCCTCTCCCGGCCACCTACTTCCGCGGCGCCCCCGGTGGCGACGAGTGGACCGGCGGCCGGGCCCCCGCCGCCTTCGGCATCCGGTACGGCAACGCGAACGTCACCACGGACGTCCTGGTCACCCAGCGTACGATCCGGCGTACGGTCACGGCGAACGCCGCGGCCACCGAGCAGATCCCCCTCGTCCTCCAGCCCGAGGACGTCCTCACCTTCACCGACGGCACACGGGCCACGTTCGGCGGCTCGACCACCGCCACCGCCGACGGCTTCGACGTACGCCGGGGCCGCACCACGATCCGCTTCCGCTGGGGCAACCCCATGGAGGCGACCGTCGCGGCCGGCACCGTGCGCTACTTCCGCGACGGCGCCCGCCGTTTCCACGCCCTCCGCATCCCTCACCAGGGCACATTCGACCTCAAGGTCACCCTGGGCTGACGCGGCCCCATGACGTCCGCCGACCGTCCCGCCGTCCGCCCCGCCGACCGTCACGACCGGCGGGGCGGCGGCTGGACGCATTCGCGCGCACCTCAGCCGTTCGGCGTCCCATTGCGGGCTTCGGCCGGCGAAGCCCAGCAGCCGGTCCAGCGCCACGGCGTCGGCGTTCACCGGCACCTCGGGGGCGAACGGCATGCCCGCGCCGCCCCGGAGCTCCGGCTGGATCGCATCCGACAGCAGAGCGTGCGCCAGCTCCGACGCCGCGGGGCTTGGCTGCCAGACCTGGCCGGTGGCGCGGGCGAGGTCCCAGCCGTGCACGACGGTCTCGGCCGGCAACATGCTGAGGACCCGGTCACCGGTGAACGTGCCTCCGGTGATTCTCAGCCCGGCAGCAGTTGCGTCAGCAGGAGAGGCATCAGGATCGAGGACGCGTTGTTGGCCGCGTGCACGAACACACCAGGCCAGACAGAGCCGATTCTGCGGAACAAGACGGCGCAGAGCACGCCGATCACAAACGCTACCGGCGGAACGGGATTCAACCCGTGCGCGAGAGCGAAGACGGCTGAGCTCACCAAGACCCCGGCCCACCACCCGTGGCGGTTCAGGGCGTTCGCCAGGACACCCCGGAACGCGAGTTCCTCACCGATCGGCGTCGCGACCGCGCCGAGCAGCGTCGTCGCCAGCAACGCGACAACTCCAGCCCCGCCCGCCGCCTGGTAGTCGCCCTGCGGGGATCCGGCATCGCCGGTGACAGCCGCGTACACGATCGTCACGACGATGTTCAGCCACCATGCCGCCGCACCGATGACGACACCCAGCAGGAGCCATCCCCACGGGACGCGCCGAACGGCCGAACCTTGCGGATGCGCACAGCGAAGGCGGCGACGAAGCCCCGACTTCGCCGCCATGGGCTGGGCGTACCCGGGGCCGAGCGCGGCCATGTGGAACAGCGCCGTCGTGGAGGCCGCCATCCTCGAGCTGAACGGGGGCGGCTACCAGCCGGAAATCCGGGCGGCGCTGGCGCAGTTCCTCCGGGAGTAGGCCTGTCGGCAAGCGTGTTGCAGCGAACCAGCGCGCGCGGCAACTCCTCCGGGAGTAGACCTGTCGGCAAGCGTCGCAGCGAGCCGGCGCGCGCGGCAACTCCTCCCCATGACGGTGCGGCGACCGATAGTAGGCGTGGTGATCGGCGGCGGTGTCCGGCCTTCCTTCTTCCCCTCCTGCTCATCACGGACTTCGGGCGCTCAGATCTTGCGCCACCGGAACGTACCGGTACGGACATATCGTTGCCGTCGGGTGGCCATCTCGCCAGGTCAGGATCGTGCGCGCATCGAAGATCTCTCGAAGGGACCCACATGTTCGCACGAGGTCGCGCCGTAGCCTCCCGCCTCTTCCGGACGTCGTTGTTCGTACCTCTCGCCGCCGTCGTCAGCGCGCTCACCATCGCGCTGACGATGCTGACGGCCGCAGGCCCCGCGTCGGCGAGTGACTCCCGCGTCCGCGTCATGACCTACAACATTCGATACGCCTCGGACACTGCGCCCAACGCCTGGCCGGACCGGCTTCCGGTGATGAAGCGTCTCCTGCGCGATCAGCATCCCGACCTGCTCGGCGTCCAGGAGGCGTTGTGGCGCCAGATGCGGGACATCGAAGGCGCGTTCCCGGAATACGACTGGGTGGGGATGGGGCGGCAGGGCGGCACCCGGGACGAGTTCTCGGCGATCTTCTACCGCAAGGACCGCTTCGAGGTGCTCGATTTCGACCATTTCTGGCTGTCCGACACCCCGAACGTCATCGGGTCGGCGACCTGGGGTAACCAGATCACCAGGATGGTGACGTGGGCGAAGTTCCGCGATCGGCGGACCGGCACGGAGTTCTATCACGTGAACACCCACTTCGACCACCAGTCGGAGAACGCGCGGGTGAAGAGTGCCGAACTGGCCCTCCAGCGGGTGCGCGGCTTCGAGGCCGGCCGTCCGGTCGTCCTCACCGGAGACTTCAACACGGCCGCGGAGAAGTCGCAGTCCTACACGATCCTCACCGGCGAGAACGCCTTCACCGACACGTGGAAGACCGCGCAGCGCCGCGGCCCCGCGTACAACACCTTCGGCGGCTGGAAGCCCCCTGTCCTCGATGGCGACCGGATCGACTGGATCCTGTCGCGCGGCGATGTTGCGGCGCTCTGGACCGAGATTGACCCATACGAGCGGAACGGCCAGTTCCCGTCCGACCACTACCCCGTGGTCGCCGACCTGAAGATCGGCTGATGAGCGTAGCAATACCGCGAATCCACGCCGCCTGATCGGGCTCCCCAGTCCTCCTACGGGCTGGGGCCTCAGGTGGAGGAAGCAGGGCCGGCGGGCGCGGCCATCACGAGGACCACCGCAGGAGCCGGTTTCGCGCAGCCTGTGACCCAGGTACTGCTGGTAGACGGCCATGTTGTCGCGGGGCCGGTGGACGATGGCCCCCCTGGCCCGCCGCCACCAGTACGGCACCTCACCTGACCCTCATCGACGACAAGACACACAGCTGTCCCTTGACCGTCGGCCCGGTCACCCAACTGATCAACTCCCTGCGGGCAGGCGCCGACCACCGCTGAGCGTCGCGCCTCTTTGCTTTGACATCGAACAGAAGGGCAGAACAGCCATGCCGATCGGCCGCCGTTACGTCATCGGAATGAGCGAGAAGGGCAAGACGCACAGCCCCGCGCCTGAGCACGCACAGGGCTTAGGTACGACTGTTGCGATTCGCAAGGTGCTGACTGACACTGCTCTGTTGCGCGTACGGCTGCTCGTATCCCGGCTGCATGGGTGCGCCGTCCGCCTGCGGTTCGTGTGGTTGCTCTGCGGTGCTGGAACGCCGACGAAGCAGCGGGACCACGATGGCCAACGCCACCCCCACCGCACCGACGACGACCGCGGCGATGAGGCCGCCGAACAGATCCGCGCGCAATGAGTTCCCGAACGCGTCGTAGACCGCCGTAACCAGTGCGCCGGTCACCTTGTCGGCCGCGAAGGCGCTGTTGCCGAGCAGTTGATCCTTGCCGGCGTCCAGCGCGAACATCGCACCACCCATGCCGAGCGCGACCGCGGCGCCGGCCGAAGCCAACGTCACGAATCGCCGCCGTGCGATCAGGACGGCGAGCCCCAGTACGCCGAGCGCGGTCACTGGCAGGACGCCGGCCAGCGTGTGCAACAGGTTGACGGAATTCCGGGCCTGAGCGATCTGCGGTGAGTCGACCAGCGTGAGCCGGGTATCCGCCTCACTTGGCGCCCGCGGAAGGTTGATGCCGTGGGCCTTCAGTCGCTTGCGGACATAATCGATCAGGTCGCCGGTGTCGACCACGATCTTGGTGCCTGTGCCGTCCACCACAAGATCGCGCGCCGCCAGGTTCGCGTCCAGCCAGATCTGCCGCGCCTCAGGGGTGGCGAGGATAGTGGCCATCTGGGTATGGACGCGATCCTTCCATCGGCTCGGAACCGCGTAGCCCTTCGCGTTGGCCGCGTCGAACGCGGTATTGGCCAACAGGCGTTGGAGCTCCCGATCCTGCAACAGCGGGGCCACGGTGTTTCCGTACGCATCGGTCTGCAACTGACCATCGGCCCACCGCGCAGGTACGGCGGTGATCGCCACCAGGCAACCAATCAAAATTAACAAACCAGCGAAAAATCCCCTGACAAAACGCATCAGGACACCGTGCCAGCTCTCGGGGGTAGTTGTCCAACTACGCTAGGCTGCCAATCGCCGCGGTGAAACAGGAGCGGAACACCGTCTCACCCGTTCCGAGCGGGGAGAGTCACGGCGGCACGGAACAACCGGGCGATCCAGGCACGCGCCCGTTCGACGGTGTTAACAAGCTCTACAAGTGCGGGGCCTAGACTCCACCGTATGATCCGGCCGCAGCGGGGGACGTCGCGTGACGTGCGGCGTACCAACAGGGCCGTGCTGCTGCGCACGCTCTTCTTCGACGGCGAAGCCAGCAGGTTCGAGCTCGCCCAGGCGACCGGCCTGAGCCCCGCCACGGTGAGCAACGTCGTCACCGGCCTGCTGTCCGACGGGATCGTCGTCGAGGTGGGCAGGGTCGAGTCGGACGGCGGCCGGCCGCGCGTCCAGCTCCGCGTCAACTCCCATCACGCCTACGCGGTCGGCGTCGAGGTGGGGGAGACCCGCGTCGGCGTGGAGCTGTTCGACCTGTCCATGACGCCACGGGCCAAGGCCGAGACCCCGCTGCGCCTAGGACAGCACACTCCCGACCTGGTGGCCGGCCACATTCGCGAAGGCGTCGCCGCGGTGATCGCGCAGGCGGGGGTGGACCCCGGCCACGTCCTCGGCGTCGGCGTCGGCGTCCCCGGCATGGTGCGGGGCTCGGTCGTCGACTCGCCGACGTTCGGCTGGAGCGGGGTACGGCTGGCCGACATGCTCCCCGGCCTGCCCGTGTTCGTCGACAACGGCGCCATGGCGCTGGGCCTGGCCGAGCACTGGTTCGGCGCGGGACGGGACAGCAGCTACATGATCATGGTGTTGATCGGCAGCGGGGTCGGCGCCTGCATCATCACTGACGGCATCACCGTCCGCGGCGTGTCCGGTGGAGCGGGAGAGTGGGGGCATACCACGGTGGTCGTCGGCGGCCGCCCCTGCCGCTGCGGTGCGCGCGGTTGTCTGGAGGCCTACGTCGGCGCCGAGCCGGTCCTCGCCAGGGCAGGGATCGACCTGGCGGGCACCGAGGAGGAGAGCGCCTTCGCGGCGCTGCTGGCCGACCCGGGCGCGCGTCCCCTGTTCGACGAGGTCGTCGGCCACCTGGGCGCGGGGCTGGCGAGCCTGATCAACCTGCTCAATCCCCAGCGCATAGTGCTGGGCGGCTGGGCGGGCCTGCTGCTCGCCCGCGACCACCTGCCCGCGATCTTGGCGGCCACGGAGCGCTCCGCGCTGCGCTGTTCCTACGGCCGCGTCGCGATCGAGGCCGCTCACCTGGGGTCGGAGGGCGTCAAGCTAGGCGCCGCCATCCTGGTGGTTGATCAGTTCCTGGGCGGCTGAGGGCCCACGTCGTGGCCTATTTTCTACCTGATTCAAGGGACGTACGACGATAACGTCAACCCTTAAATTAAGTATTGACGCTCTTGTTAGGTCACCGTAAGGTCACCATAAGGTCACGACCGTGGATTTCTCTTAGCCATGGTGCTCACCCCACGCCGGCGGCCAGCCGCCGGCGTACACCCCCCACAGAAGGTGACACCCCCCATGAAAAGACGAGGAATCATCCTTGCCTCTGTAACGGCGTTAGCCGTGGCGGGCCTCGCTTCCCCGGCCTCGGCCGCCACCGGCCAGATCACCGGCTACGGCGGCAAGTGCGTCGACGTAGCCGGCGCCAACAGCGCCAACGGCACTCAGGTCCAGCTCTGGACGTGCAACGGCACCACCGCCCAGTCGTGGACCACGCAGTCCGACGGCACGATCCGCGTGCTCGGGAAGTGCCTGGACGTGGCCGGCGCGAGCAGCGCCAACGGCGCCAAGGCGCAGATCTACGACTGCAACGGCACCGCCGCGCAGCAGTGGGCGGCCGCCTCCGACGGCACCCTGCGAGCGCTCGGCAAGTGCCTGGACGCCACCAACGTCAGCTCGGCCGACGGCACGCCCCTGCAGATCTGGACCTGCGGCACCGGCGCCAACCAGAAGTGGACGCTGCCCTCCGGCGGCGGCACCCCCAATCCCGGCAAACTGCCCGGCGCCCCGTACCTCTACATGGGGTGGGGGAGCCCGCCCAACCCGGGCACGGTCATGGACGCGACCGGCGTGAAGTCCTTCACGATGGCCTTCATCCTGTCCGGCGGCGGTTGCACGCCACGCTGGGACGGCTCGCGTGCGCTGACCGGCGGCGCCGACCAGCAGGCGATCAACACGATCAAGTCCAAGGGCGGCAGCGTCCAGATCTCCTTCGGCGGCTGGTCGGGCAACAAGCTCGGCCCCAACTGCGGTACGCCTGAGGCGTACGCGGGCGCCGTGCAGCAGGTCATCAACGCCCTGGGACCCGCGGCCGTCGACTTCGACATCGAGAACACCGACGAGTACGAGAACAACACCGTCCAGGACCGCATACTCAACGGCCTCAAGATCGTCAAGGCGAACAACCCGAACGTCAAGGTGGTCGTCACCTTCGGCACCTCCACCAGCGGCCCGGCCGGCGCGGGCATCCGGCTGATCAACCGGTCGAGGGAACTCGGCGTCCCGATCGACAACTACACGATCATGCCGTTCGACTTCGGCGGCGGCGCCAACATGTACCAGAGCACCGTCAACGCCTCCGAGGGCCTGAAGAACGCGTTGAAGAGCGCCTTCGGCTGGACCGACGCCCAGGCGTACGCGCACATGGGCATCTCCGGCATGAACGGCCTGTCCGACCAGTCGGAGGTCACCTCGGTCGCCACCTGGACCCAGATCCGCGACTACGCCAACTCCCATGGCCTGACCAGGCTCGCCTACTGGTCGGTCAACCGCGACCGCCCCTGCTCCGGAGGGCTGTCCGAAACCTGCAGCGGCGTCTCCCAGAACGCCTGGGACTTCACCCGGCTGACGGCGGGGTTCTGATGCGTGCCCTGGTCGTCCTCGTGCTGATCGCGGCGGGGTTCGTCCTCATGCCGGTCGCGCAGGCAGCCGTCCCCACCGGCCTGACCACCGTGGTCGCCAAGCACAGTGGCAAGTGCGTCGACGCCCGCGGCGCCGTCACCGCCAACGGCACCGCCGTCCAGCAGTACGCGTGCAACGGCAGCGGCGCGCAGCTCTGGCAGTTCCAGGCCACCAGTGGCGGCTACTACCGGGTCAACAGCTCGCTCAACGCCGCGCAGTCCTGGGACGTGACCGGTGTCTCGACCGCCGACAGCGCGCTGATCCAGCTGTGGGCCTATGGCGGCGGCAACAACCAGCAGTGGCTGCCGGTGGAAGAATCCGGAGGCACCTACCACCTGGTCAACAGGAACAGCGGCAAGTGCCTCGACGTGGGGGGCGCCTCCACGGCCGACAGCGTGCAACTGCAGCAGTACACCTGCAACAGCACGGCGGCGCAGTCGTTCACCCTGTCCGGCGGTGGCGGCGGTGGCCCCGATCCCGACCTGGGGCCGAACGTGCGCGTCTTCGACCCGTCGATGCCCGCGTCCACGATCCAGTCGCAGCTCAACTCGGTGTTCAGCCAGCAGCAGTCCAACCAGTTCGGGTCCAACCGGTACGCGCTGCTGTTCAAGCCGGGCGCCTACAGCGTGGACGTCAACGTCGGCTTCTACACCCAGGTCCTTGGCCTGGGACAGACGCCGGACGCGGTGACGATCAACGGGGCCGTGCACGCCGAGGCCGACTGGTTCGGCGGCAACGCCACGCAGAACTTCTGGCGCTCCGCCGAGAACCTCTCGGTCACCCCGGCGGGCGGTACGGACCGGTGGGCGGTCTCGCAGGCGGCGCCGTACCGGCGGATGCATGTGCGCGGAAACCTGCAGTTGGACGACGGTGGCTGGTCGAGCGGCGGGTGGATCTCCGACTCGCGGATCGACGGTCAGGTCAGGTCCGGGTCGCAACAGCAGTGGATCTCCCGCAATTCGGCCTTCGGGTCCTGGAGCGGGTCGAACTGGAACATGGCCTTCGTCGGGGTGTCCGGCGCGCCGGGCAACACCTTCCCCAGCCCGCCCAACACGACGGTGGGGCAGGCGCCGGTGGTGCGGGAGAAGCCGTTCCTCTACATCGACGCGGCGGGGGCCTACCAGGTGTTCGTGCCCGCGCTGAAGTCGAACTCCGCCGGGGTGTCGTGGCCGGGTGCGGGCACGTCGCTGCCGATCAGTCAGTTCTTCGTCGTCAAGCCGGGCAACACCGCTGGTGACATCAACGCGGCACTGGCCGCGGGCAAGAACCTGCTGGTCACGCCTGGCGTCTACCATCTGAACGACACGATCAGGGTCACCAGGGCCGACACCGTGGTGCTCGGTCTCGGGTTGGCGACGTTCATACCCGACAACGGCATCACGGCGATGACCGTCGCCGACGTGGACGGCGTCAAGATCGCCGGGCTGCTGATCGACGCTGGGACCGTGAACTCGGCGACGCTCATGCAGGTCGGTCCGGCGGGCTCGGCGGCCTCACACGCGGCCAACCCCACCTCGCTGCACGACGTCTTCTTCCGCGTCGGCGGCGCCGGGGTGGGCAGGGCGTCACAGAGCCTGGTGATCAACAGCGACAACGTGATCGGTGATCACACCTGGATCTGGCGGGCTGACCACGGCAGTGGCGTCGGGTGGAACACCAACACGACCGTCAACGGGCTCATCGTCAACGGCGACAACGTGACGTTCTACGGGCTGTTCGTCGAGCACTACCACCAGTACCAGGTCATCTGGAACGGCAACGGCGGGCGGACCTACTTCTTCCAGAACGAGATGCCCTACGATCCGCCCAACCAGGCGTCCTGGATGAACGGCTCCACCCGCGGCTGGGCCGCCTACAAGGTCGCCGCTTCGGTCACCTCGCATGAGGCCTGGGGGCTGGGCAGCTACTGCTACTTCAGCGCCAATCCCGCGGTGGTGGCCGACCGGGCCTTCGAGGTGCCGAACACGCCGGGGGTCCGCTTCCACCACATGGTGACGGTCTCCCTGGGCGGCACCGGAACCATCGCCCGCGTCATCAATTCCACGGGAGGCCCGAGCAACTCCTCCACAAACGTCGCAAACCTCACCGAATACCCATAACCCACCAACGCGTCCTCCCCCCTCTGCCGAAAGGGGGGGAGGACGCGCCCGCGCTCCGGCATGAGGTAGCGGTGCCGCGGCCGCCAACCCACCGGTGCCTGGACGGCTCAGCCCATCGTCGGGGAGGACGTTATCGAGGTCGCGCGGCTCCCGGCCGCGGCCACTCTCGACTCAGTGGCATCATCTGATCAACAATAACCTGCAGACAGGACGGCGAGCACAGCGCGCGGCTTGCCACCATCGGTGGCAAGCCGCGGGGCAGCGGGGTGAGGGCCCGCGGTTCACGGCGGCGCTGGACCGGATCCGGGTGGCCCGCCTCGGCGGTGGCCCGCCGCGCACGCACCCGGACTGGGTACTGGCCGATAAGGCCTACCCCAGCAGGACCAACCGGGGCTACCCGGGCCGACGCGGGATCAGGGCGTGCATTCCGCGCAAGGCCGACCAGGACGCGCGCCGGACGGCCAAGGGATAGACGCCCTCCCGCCTTCGATCCCATGATCTACCGGTTGCGGCACGCCGTGGAGTGCGGGATCAGCCTGCTCAAGAGCAGTCGGGGCGATGGCGAGTGGTTACGGGCAGGTCTTCGTCTTCACCGAGCAGAGCTTGACCTCGGGGTATCGTGCCGAGGGCTTGTTCAGGGAGGGCTGGGGCTTGTTACGCAGGTGCTGGTCGAAGAAGGCTCGGGTGTAGGCCCGGGTGATCTCCACCGCGCGGGCGGCGGTCAGGTGGGGGTTGCGGTAGATGCCGAGTTGCTCCACCAAGAGTGCGGTGTCGGTGAAGGAGGCGTGCTCGGCGCCGGTGACCACGAGCCAGCGCTTCCATCCCGTCAGATGCGCCCAGTCGCGCTCCCAGGTGGTGTCCTTGCCGCCTGGGCTGTGCATGGTCTGGATGCCCAGGAACATGAACGGCCGTGGCAGCCCGGTGTCCGGGATCGGGGCGAATGTGGTGCCGTCCATGTTGATCCCGGCGCGTACGCGGGTGTCCTTCAGCATGGTGGTAATGGTGCTCGCGCCTCCGGCGGACTGGCCCGCCATCGCGATCCGCTTGTTGTCGATGAGTGAGGCACTCTTCCACTTGGGGCGTGTGCCGGTCAGTTCGTCGAGGACGAAGGAGACGTCGGCCGCCCGGCTCTGGCCCACCTTGGCCCAGAACGCCTCGCCTTTGCCGTCCTGGCAGGCGGCACAGGTGGTGACCCGGCCATCGGGAAAGCTCGTGGCCAGGCTTTCATAGGTGTGCTCGATCCCGGCCACGACGTACCCTCTGCTGGCCAGGTCCTCGGCCAGAGCGGTGAGCGAGCTGCGAGGCTCGGTGAAGCCTGGTGAAAGCACCACCAGTGGCAGGCTGTGCCTGCGCCCCGCCGGCTTGGCGTCGAGGAAGGAGTTGGTGCGCGTCTTGCTCAGCGCGTCGTACGGCACGCCGGTGATCTCCACTCCTTTCAGGATGAGCTCCGACTCCTTGGCCGTCAGGTAGGGCGCTCGCCGCCCGCTCGGCGCTTTGGCCGGATACCACAGCGAGACCATGAGCTCTCTCTGCTTGGCCTCGGGCACCCAGGGGTCAGGGCGAGAGGCGTCTTTCAGATGCAGGGAGATGGTGCCGACCGGGTGGGAGCCGGTCGGTTTGGGCAGGTACGGTGTGCCGCTGGACTTGGCCGCGGCGCTGTTCGCCGCAGGGCTGGTGGAGGCGGCGGGCGTGGACGACGCACTGGCCGCGGGGGTGGATACGGCGCAGGCGGACAGGGCGAGGATGAGGGCCCCGGTGGCAGCGGCCAGGCCGCTGGGCCGTGGCCGTTGGCGGGGCGCGGGGGTTCGGCTGTCGGCGGCTTTTGTGACGGCGGCCTCTTGCCCGAAGCCGCACGCCGGGCTTCCGGCGCGTCCGTATCGTCTGGCCTGGTGAGGCGTTGTGGTCGCATGCTGCATGGAGATGTCCCTTCTGGGGTGGGAGATGGCCGCCTCAATGAGAACCCTCATAGGCATGGGCGGTCTGATGTCAGGGTGGCGAGCTCGCGATTCGCCCGGTTCCGGAGTCGCCGGCAAGCAGCCATGGGAAGACTGGGCCGGGCTCACTCGGCAGGCGTGCAGCCATTGCGCATCCTGAATGCGCCGGCGCGAGAACGGACGAGGTGTTAGGAAGGGCGGCCGATCCGGCGGCCCTTCTCAGTTTCCGGGCGGTGTGGGCAACGGCCGGTCAGGTCAGGCGGTGGCGGGTCCACCAGAAGCACAGCCCGGCCAGCAGGGCGGACAGCACGAGGAAGAGCGTGGTCTCGGCGCCTTGCAGAGCCCAGAAACGGCCGGCGGGATGGTAGGTCACCTGCTGCTGGTAGCCGAGGTCGGTGAGCTTGGCGAAGCACGCTTGGGCGGCAGGGGCGTTGGGCTGTGAGCGGGCCTGTCCTGGTGGCGGTGGCATGCAGTCCGCCAGCCATGCGGGCAGGACGGCGACGGCGTGACCGGTGGCGTCGATGGTCTCATTGGACAGGACCCAGGCACCGGGAGGGCTGCTCACGGTCAGTTCCTGGGGTTGGCCGGAGTTGTTGGTTCTGAACGACTCGATGTTGCTTCTGTCGATCGTGACCGTTTCCTGGGCCGTGGGGATGATGTGAGAGCGCACCGTGAACGGGACCGCGATCTGGACGACGGCGAAGAGGGCCAGGGTGATGGCCATGGCGGCCACGGTCCGGCGCAGCAGGAGCCCGATGGTGACGCCGAGGACGAAGGCGAAGCAGGCGTACCCGATCGGGACGATCCCGCGTGCGCCGAAGATCAGCGGCGAGATACGCGAGGGGAAGGAGTCGCCACCAGTCGCCCCGGCCGCGGTGTCGATGGGGCCGGCCCACCAGCTGACTGCCAGGCTGAGCAGGCCGGACGCGGCCATCGCGGTCAGACCGGCGACGGCCAGCTTGGTGGCCAGCCACCGGGTACGGGTGATCGTCTGGTTCCACACCAGGCGATGCGTGCCCATCTCCAGCTCGCGCGTGACCAGCGGCGCGCCCCAGAAGATGCCGATTACGGCGGGCAGCAGATAGACCAGCACCGTGCTGCCGTAGTACAGCATGCCGTCGGTGGCGGTGATGCGGGTCAGGAAGGGATTCGGCTCACCCGAGTAGAGGCCGGCCAGGCGCGGGCCGGTGATCGCCAAGATCGCGGCGACGCTGACCAGAGCCACCGCCACGGTGGCGGCCTGGCTGCGGAACTGGCGCCAGGTCAGCCAGATCATCGGATGACCTCCAGGGCAGGGCGGTGGTCGGCCTCGGCCTCGGCGGGCCTGCTCAGGTAGGCCAGGACGAGGTCTTCCAGGCTGAGCCGGCCGACGGTCCAGGCGGGATCGAGGATCGCCTCGTCCGTACGGATGAGGAGGGTCGTCTGCCGGTCAGTGTGGCTGGCCGAGATGACGTGCTGGTTCGCGGGGAGGGTGGACAGGTCACGGCGCGGGCCGCTGAGCCGATGGTGGACGGCCAGCAGTTCCTCGACCTCTCCGGCCACCTGCACCTTCGAGTCGACCAGAACGACGAGGTGGTCGCAGACGCGTTCCAGATCGGCGATCAGGTGGGAGGAGAGCACGACGCTGAGCCCGTGTTCGGCGACGGCGTCCATGAGGTCATGCAGGAACTCGCGGCGGGCGAGCGGGTCGAGTGCGGCGACCGGTTCATCCAGCATCAGCAGCTCCGGCCGTTTGGCGATGCCCAGGGTGAGCGCTAGTTGGGCGCGCTGGCCGCCCGACAGCTTCCCAGCCGGGCGGGCGGGATCCAGGCCGAGCCGCTCGATCCGATGCCGGGCCAGTGCGCCGTCCCAGCCGGGGTTGAGCCGGGCGCCGAGCTGCAGGTGATCGGCAACGGTCAAAGCGGGGTAGGTGGGGGTGTCCTGGGCGACGAAGCCGACCTTGGCCAGCTGGGCGGGGCCGCTGCCGGGACGGCCGCCGCACACCTCGATCGTGCCCGACGTCGGTGTCAGCATCCCGGCCGCCAGGTTCAGCAGCGTCGACTTCCCGGCGCCGTTGGGGCCGACCAGGCCGGTCACGTGCCCGGCCGGGATGTCCAGGGTGCAGCCGGTCAGCGCACAGCGCCGCTTGTACTTCTTGCCCAGTGCCTGGGCCCGTAGGACTGCGCTCACGCTATGTCCTCCTGAGCGGCGCTCTGAAAGGTGGTCGTGAGCAGGGCTTCGATGTCCTCGTCGCCGAGCCCGGCCAGCCGGGCCTTGGCCAGCCAGCGCCGCAGGTCCTGGCGCAGCGGGCCGTACGCGGCGGCAAGAGTGGCGTCGGCCAGCGTCGCCGTCACGAAGGTGCCGGCACCCGGACGGGCGGTGACCAGCCCAGCGTGTTCCAGCTCCCGGTAGGCCTTGAGCACGGTGTTGGGATTGATCGTCACCTGCGCCACCACGTCCCTGACCGTCGGAAGCCGATCCCCCTCACGCAGCAAGCCCAGCCGCAGCGCCCGCCGTACCTGCTGGACCAACTGCATGTACGGCGAGATGCCCGACTTGTCATCCAGATGGAACTCGATCACCACTTGCTCCATTCATCTAATGTCATAAGACAATAGCCTATTGATGATCCGTTGCGGGCGGCAAGTGGAAGATCCGGGGTGTGCGGTGGTGCCGAGCACCCGGATGCCGGGGTTCTCCCGAACCAGGCGCAGAATGAGGGTGCGGATGGAGCGGACCGTGGGTGGGCGCCCACGTCGCTTCGGCCGGCAGATGCGGGCGTGACGCCGTTTCATCAGATCGCGGTGCCACCGTAGGACGGCGGATGAGAAGCCGCAGCTCGCGGGGCAGCGAGGTCAGGAGAGCGGCGAGAAGGGCCCGGTCCTCGGGCGCGAATCTCGCTCTGGTGTCAGCGCCGAGTTGGCTGGCCGACGTTCCACGCCTGGTTGGCGTCCATGGCGATGCGCACGTCGGGGCCGACGGCCTCGCGGGCCAGCCGTACGCGGCGGATGTCCTCGTCCAGGTCGGCGCCGACCTTCAGCATGATCTGGCCGAAACGTCGGCGACCGCCTCCGCCGCCGGCCGGACCAGCTTGTCGTCGGTGTAGCCGAGCCAGCCAGGAGTGGTGGTGTAGGCCGGGTAGCCCTCCGCCAGCAGGCGGGCATGACGCTCGGCGCGGCCGGGTTCGGCGGCGCGCAGGATGGCCAGCGCCTCCTCCCGGGTGAGGGCGTCCTCCAGGTAACGGAAGTCGACGACGCCGACGATCTCCTCCGGCGACAGCTCCGACAGCTCCGACAGCTGCCGCCACAGCGGCTTGCCCGCTCTGCGCGCACGAAGGTCCCACAGGGCGTTGAGCACGGCCCCGGCCGCCATGCGGATGACGCCCTTCTCCGGGCCGAGCCAGCGCAGCTGGCTGTCGCCGGTGAGCCGGCGCGACATGCCGCCCAGGTCACCGAGGACCTCGGCCACCGGACGCCCGGCCACCAGCGGTGCCAGCGACTCCACGGCGGCGACGGCGATCTCGTTGCCGCGCCCGACGGTGAAGGCGAGCCCGTGCCCTTCCTGCCCGCCATCGGTCCGCACGACCACGTACGCGGCCGAGTAGTCGGGTTCGGGGTTCATGGCGGCGGTGATCAGCTCGGCCACGATGGCCCGCCTCGGTGATCCTTGCGCACGAAGGAGCCTTCACCGCATGGACATGGGATGTCTTTGTAATCCTGGCGAGGGTGGCGTGTCTAGACCTCCTGGGAAATACCAGGAAAATAGCGAAAAACTGCCCTCTCCTAAGACGGAGACAGCCCATGTCTATGTCTCGTGTAACCTGTCGCCCTTGAACGTAGGATGTCTGTGATGTTTCCCAGCGTGACGCGTGTCCCGATTGAGCGACTCCGCGCCCGGAGGTCGCCCGCATGTCGCTGACCGACGAGGCGATCTCCCGCATCCGCGCACTCATCCTGTCGGGGGAGCTGCCACCCGGATCGCGGCTGCCACCGGAACACCAGCTCGCCGCCCAGCTCGGCGTCTCACGCAACCCGCTGCGCGAGGCCGTCAAGGCGCTGGTCGTGGCCAGGGTGCTCGACGTCCGGCGAGGTGACGGCACCTTCGTCACCAGCCTGGAGCCGCGGCTGCTGCTGGAAGGACTGGGTCTGGCCGTCGAGCTGCTGCGCGACGACACCCTGCTGGAGATCGTCCAGGTACGGCGCATGCTGGAACCCGAGGCGACCGCCCTCGCCGCGTCCCGGATCTCCGCCGAGCAACTCGACGAGATCGGCGAGCACCTGAACGCGATGCGCGCCGCCTGCGACGACGTGGAGAAACTGAACCACCACGACGCCGCCTTCCACCGCGCCGTCGTGCGGGCGGCCGGCAACGAGACGCTGTCCACCCTGCTCGACGGGATCTCCGGCCGCACGCTGCGGATGCGGCTGTGGCGCGGCACGGTGGAGGCCGGCAGCTCGAACAAGACCGTCGCCGAGCACGAGGCCATCTACAACGCCCTGGCCGCAGGCGACGCGACGCTGGCCCAGGCCGCGGCGCTCATGCACATCGGCACGACCGAGACCTGGCTGCGCTCGGTAGTGGGAGACGTCGAGGGCTCCCGCGGCCGGCTCGGCGAGGAGGAGACACGATGAAGGTCAACCTGGCGTACGGAGAGAGCGGCCTGACGGTCGACCTGCCCGATGAGGCCACCACGGTGGTGGCCCCCGTCCACCACGCCGCCGCCCTCGACCAGGCGGCAGTGCTGCGGACCGCCCTGCGCGAACCGGTGTGCGGCGGCCCGCCGCTGCGCGAGAGGGTACGCTCCGGCCAGACCGTCGCCATCTCGGCCTGCGACGGCACCCGGCCCCAGCCGCGGCACCTGATGATCCCGGCGATCCTCGCCGAGCTCGACGGCATCGTCGACCTCGACGACGTGACCATCCTCGTCGCGACCGGCACCCACCGCGGCAACACGCAGGCCGAGCTGCGCGCGATGTTCGGCGACGCGGTCACGGACTCCGTACGGATCGTCAACCACGACGCCCGCGACCCCGGCTCGCTCACCTACCTCGGCCGCTTCGGGAAGGACGTGCCGGTCTGGCTGAACACCGCCTGGGTCGAGGCGGACGTGCGGATCACCACCGGCTTCGTGGAGCCGCACTTCTTCGCCGGTTTCTCCGGCGGCCCCAAGCTGGTCGCGCCCGGCCTGGCCGCGTTGGAAACGGTGCTCACCCTGCACGACGCCGCCCGGATCGGCGATCCCCGGGCCACCTGGGGCGTGATCCACGGCAATCCCGTGCACGACGACGTGCGGGCCATCGCCGAGGGCACCGGCGTCACCTTCGCCCTCGACGTCATCCTGAACCGGGACAAGGACATCGTGGCCGCGTTCGGCGGCGACATCCTGCCCATGCACGCCGCGGCCACCGCCGCCGCCCGCCGGGTCGCCATGCGCCAAGTCGAGGCCCCCTTCGACGTGGTGGTCACCACCAACTCCGGCTACCCGCTCGACCAGAACCTCTACCAGTCGGTCAAGGGCATGTCGGCGGCGTTCCAGGTGGTGCGGCCCGGCGGCGTGATCGTCTGCGCGGCCGAGTGCCGCGACGGCTTCCCCGACCACGGCTCCTACCGCGAGGTGCTGGCCTCGGAGCCCTCACCGCAGGCGCTGCTCGACGCGATCGCCGCCCGGCCGGTGACCGTCCCCGACCAGTGGCAGGTGCAGATTCAGGCGCGTATCCAGGCGGGCGCGCGGGTGGTCGTGCACAGCTCGTACCTCAGCGACGCCGACCTGGCCACCGCCCACCTCGAACGGACCGGCGACATCTCCGCCACGGTGGCCGAGGCGCTGGCCGCGGCCGGACCTGGCGCCCGCGTGTGCGTGCTGCCCGAGGGCCCGCAGACCATCCCGTACCTGGCCGGCGGCCCGGAGTGAGCGAGCGCGGTGGACCCGGGGGTTCGCCCGGCCGGCGTGGTAGGCGCTGTTCGCCCGGGCCGGCGTGGTAGGCGCTCGTTCAGCTCCGGACGCCCGCGCGGTTGTGCCGCCGGGCGAAGCCGATCCAGGCCGCCAGGGCGGTCAGCGCCGCGAGGACGATGACGCCGATCTTGAGGGGAGTCCCCATCGCGTCTTCGTCGTCCGCGGTCGTCGCGGCGGCGGCCTTGTCCCGCGCGGGCGCCGTCGCCTGGTCCGGTGCGGGCGCCGTCACGGGCGCTGTGGCGGGCGCTGTCACGGGCGGGGCGACCACGCCCGCCTTCACCTTCACCGTCGTCTTCGCCTTGGAGGGTTCGGTCGCGGTCACGGTGACCCGCCACTCCCCGCTCGGCAGCGGCTCGCTGGAACGGTAGAGGTTCTGGCCCTCGCTCGCCGACCTGAGCGGCACCGGGCCGAAGGACCGGCCGTCGGACGAGGTCGCGGTCAGCGTCGCCTCGACGATCTCCGTGACGGGATGGTGGTCCTTCTTGTACGTCACCAGCACGTTGACGTTGTCGGCGCCGTCTCCCGTCACCTCCAGCTTGATCGGTCCGCCGTGGGCGGAGGCCACCGGTGCGCCGAGGACCAGCGCGAGCCCGGCCAGCAGGACGGTGAGGACGTATGCCGGTGCCTTGTTCACGAGTCGTGACTCCCCTCGGGTTCGGCGTCGGGGGTGAGCGTCCCTTCGCCGGGTGATGTCGGTAGGAACACGTGCTGGCGGCCGTAGCCCGCGTCGGCGTTCAGGGCGTCGAGAGCGGTTGCCTGGGCCGGTTGATGGTGGACACCTCCTGGTGCTCACGCCTCCTGAGGCGTGCCTCGGGCGGCGAGCATGATGAGCTTCTCGATCCGCCTGCGGCGCCGGGCGGCGATCGTCCGGATGGCGAAGAAGGACAGGACGAGGAGGGCGAGGAGGCCGAGCTGCGGCCACGGCAGGGCCCAGACCGTGGTGCCGATCGCCACCCGCTCGGCGGTGACGCCGGCAAGCGCCTTGCCCGCGGGGGAGGGGATCGCCGTGACCGTCGTGCCGATGGGCCCCAGCGGCCAGGCGCCGGGCACCCGCGCGACGAACGTGCGGCTGCCGCCCGGCATGAGTTCCCTGGCCTTGGCCGCCGACGGGTCGCTCCAGCTGCTCTCACCCACGAGCGTGGACGTCACGACCCGGTTGCCCGTGACCAGCCGGACGTTGCCGGCGTTGGCCACGGTGTAGGTGACCTCGACGGATCCCGCGGTGAAGGGGTTCCACGATCCCGTGTATTCGGCGCGCACGCCGGTCACGGCCAGCTTGGCCACATAGTCGCCGGTGACGCGGATGTTCAGGCGGACGCCCACCCGGTTCTGGACGCGTACCTGGCCGGAGACCGTTTCCAGGGACGCGGTCACACCCGCGGGGTGATCTCCAGGCGTCGCGTTCCGCGGGATCGACACCTTCACCGGTACGACGGAGGTCGCTCCGGCGGCGATGCTCACCTTGTCGGGCACTTTCAGCCACGCGCCGCCGTCGGCCGGTGTGGCGTCCGAGGGCCGCATGTCGAAGTAGCCCTTGGAGGTCAGGTAGCCGTCGTTGGCGTCGACGGCGAAGTCGACCGGCTGGGTCGAGCGGTTGATGACCGCCACATGCTCGATCACCTGCTGTCCGCCGGCGAGTTCGAGGTCGATGACGCTGCGTCCGTCGGGACCGCCGGCGTTGGCCGGCACGACCGACCAGGTGGTGTCGGCGTGGGACGGCGTCGAGAACGCCACCATGGCGACCAGCAGGGTCACGCCGGCAGCGTGCAGGACGGCGAGATGGGCGAGGGCGCCTCGCGAACGTCTTGTGCTCAACAGAGGTGTCTCCAGTCTCATCGTGCTCATCGTGCTCATCGTGCTCATAGTGGGCGTCCGGGAGGTGCGCACCTCCCGGACGCCCACGGCGGGCGATGGCGTCCTGTCTTCGGTTCAGGACTGGTTGACGTTCGGTTCAGGACTGGTTGAAGAGGGAAAGCGTCAGGGTTGAGTGGTATTCGCCGGCGGCGACGTCGACGGGAGTGCGCAGCGCGAGGTCGGCGTTGACCTCCCAGGTGCCGATCTCGTCGGCGGAGTTCGCCGTCGACACCAGCAGTTCCTGGCCCCGCAGGCCGACGGTGGGGGCTCCGGAGCCGTCGGAGATGACGCTGGAGACGGGCTCGCCGGCCTCCACCGCCCCGGTGGAGGAGTCACTCAGCAGGTGCGGCCGCCAGCCCAGGTACTGCGGGCCGATGGGCTCGGAACCGCTCGTCGCGGTGAATTCGCCGGCCTGGCCGACGACCGCCCAGTAGTCGCCGGCGGGGATCTCCTCGGGACGGCGGCTGTCCGTCACCGTGACCGTCGGCAGGGTGCCGACGAACTGGCGGGCGGCGGCGTTGGATCCGTCCTCCTGCAGGGACACTCCGCCGTTGTCCGCGACGGTCATGGACACCTGGCCGCCGGTGGTGCTGGGCTCGATCGTCACCGTCACGTCGATGCCGTTCTCGGGGTCGTCGTCCGCCACCGCGGGACCGGCCACGCCCATGCCGGCGCCGGCGAGAGCGATGCCGAGCACCGCCGCGGCGAGTAACTGCGTAGTCCTGTTGGTTTTCATGTGTTCGCTCCAGGTATGGGGGGTGGGGCCGGCCGGCTGCCCGGCCGGCCCCGGTTCTGCAAAGGCGGTGTCACCGCCGGTACGGTCAGCGGCAGCTGAGCGCCGGGTAGGCGGCGTCGTAGGACGAGGTGACCTGCTCGCCCCCGATCGTCGCGGTCCCCTTCACGGTCACCGTGCCCGCGTCGATCTGGCCGGTTCGGCTGTTGAACGACTGGTACGCCTGCTTGCCCGGGGCCACCTCGGCCACGGTCTTCGACCCGAACGGGGTGGTCAGCGTCACCGTCGCCGGCACGCCGGAGCCGTTGACGGCCGTGACCGCCACGTACACCGAGGTGCCGATGCAGCGGGACGAGGCGGAGACCGTCAGCTTGACCTGCGGCGCGGACGCCGAGATCGTCAGCGTCAGCGTCTTGGCCTCTTCGACGTTGCCCGCCTTGTCGGCCGAGCGGTACTTCAGCTCGTGCTGCCCGTCGCCGGTCACGGTGACCGGGCCGGTGTAGGCGGTCCAGTCGCCACCGTCGAGCTGGTACTCGGTCTTGCCGACCCCGCTGCCGCCGTCCTCGTCGGCGGCCTTCAGCGTGACCGAGACCGGACCGGTGAACGTGCCGCCCGCCGGCTCCTCAGGATCGGTCGTCGCCGCCGTCACCGGCGCGGTCTTGTCCTCGTCCGAGGCTCCCTTGGTCAGGTGGAAGTAGTCGAACGTGACCGTCTTCGACGCCGACTGGTTGGTGCCGATGGTGTACACGCCGGCCTTGGCGCCGGTGGCCACCGCGCTGTTCTCCACCGGTGCGGGCAGATCCGTCCAGGTCTGGCCGTCGGAGGAGTACGAGCCGGTGAAGGTGGAGCCCTCCTTCTTCAGCCGCAGCCACCACACGCCGGTGGCGAGGCTGTTCACCTGCGGTTGCGGGTTCTGCACGGTGCCGCCGACCTCGCCGCGCAGTTCGATGCTCCGCGCCGTCGCCGACCCCGCGGCGTTGGTGGTGAGGAAGTCGAGCTTCACGTAGTCGTCGTCGCCGGCGTACACCATGAGGCCGCCCTGCTGGTACTGCTCGTTGAGGGTCGAGGCGTCCACCTTGGTCTCCAGCGTCCAGTCGCCGCTCGGGGCCGGCTGCAGGATGAAGTTCTTCGGGCCGCTGTTGCCGGTCCCGTAGATGTCACCCTTCGTGGTGTCGAGCTCCAGCTTGCCGTCGCTCACGCGCGCCGCCGTGGCGTCGGGGCGCACGATCGCGGTCCAGCGGCAGGCGTCGGGCGCGGTGCCGTCGAACTCGTCGTCCGGGTCAGGCCGGGTCGCCTTGTCGTCCGGCGTGATGTGGAACCAGTCGAAGGACGCGTTCACCACCGGATGGTTGGCCCCGGCCAGCGAGAGCAGACCGATCTTCGGGTCGGTGATCCCGGTGAGCGACTTGGTCTCCGGCATCGCGGTGTACGTGGTGCCGTCCGGGGAGTAGTGGGCGGTGATGTTGGTGCCGTCGCTCACGAACCGCACGTACACCGTGTCGGGGTAGGAGTCCCCGAGGTTGGCCGTGTTGCTCTGCGACACCTCGTTCGGGGCGCCGTTCTCCTCCCGGATGAGCTGGAAGATGCGGCTGCCGTGGTTGGAACCCGAGGTCGACCGCGCCTGGAGCACCATCTTCGCGTAGTTGTCGTCGTCGCCGTAGATGATCAGGCCCGCCTGCTGGTACGCGTCACGCGCGTCCAGCGTGAGCTTCGCGGTGGCGGTCCAGGCACCCGACGGCGCCGGCTGCACGACGATGTTCGGTGTGTTGCCGCCCGTGCTGTAGATGTCGGTGGTCGAGGTCGGGATCACGAGTTTGCCGTCCGCGACCTTGAGGTCCTGGTTCTCCCGGACGATCGACCAGCGGTCACGGTCGAGCTGGTCTCCCAGGAAGTCGTCGGAACGGCCGGTGAAGCAGACCGTGGCCGGTGCGTCCACCTTGATCGCGACGTGGGCGGTGGCCGACGCGCCCTTGTCGTCGGTCGCGGTCACCACGGCCGTGTACGTGCCCGGCGCGGTGTAGGTGTAGCTCGCGTCGGCGGTGGTGGGCTGCGGCGCGCCGTTCACCCCGAAGTTCCACGTGTAGGTGATCGGGTCGTTCTCGGGGTCGGTGGCCGTCGCCTTGAAGTCGACCTTCAGCGGGGCCACGCCCGTCGTCGGGGTCGCCGTCGCGGTCACGGCCGGATGCTGGTTGTCCGTGGCGCCCTTGCCGACGAAGTCGACCCAGTTGACGTTGAGCAGGTAGGCGTCGTCGGCCGCGCTCGCCGGCTTGCGCACGACGAAGTACAGCGGCCCGCTCCCGGCCGGTGGGCCGGTCAGGTCGATGGTGACGTCGGTGAACGTCTGCCAGCCGCCGGTGGGCGTCACCTCGGCCGAGCCGACGAGCGTGCCCGTCTCGGGGTTGCCCGCCCGGACCTGGACGGTCCCGCCGGCGCCGCCCGAGGAGACCCGGAGCCGGATGGCGGTGACGTTCGACAGGCTCACCGGGTCGAACGACCACCAGTCGCCGTCCTGGACGAACGCGACGTGCTGGTTGCCGCCCTGGGGGTCGCTCGTGGTCTCCGCCTGGACGCCCGCGGCGTCGGTGCCCTTGCCGTCGGCCACCCGGCCGGTCTGCGTGAAGTGCTCGGCCTGCTTGCGCTTGGGCTCCAGGATGACCTGGCCGCGCCCGGTCAGCGCCTTGGCGCCGCCGGCGCCCTCGTCGGTGTAGCCGGCCTCGATGACGTAGAAGAGGTTGTCGTCCTCGCCGTGACCGGCCTGCTGGGTCTGCAGCGTGCCCTTACAGCCCTTGAGCTGGTCGAGCGGGTGGCCATGGCTGTCGTGGCCGAGGATCGCCTGGATCTGGACCTTGTCGCAGTCGATCGTGCCGTCCTCCGGGTCGGTGACGGTGACCTCGAACTTCACCTGGTCGCCGAATTCGAAGAAGGCGCCGTTCGGCGGGACGTCCACCGTGACGGTGGGACGCGTGTTGCCCGCGCTGATCGACACGCTGGCGGTGGCGGTCTTGCCGTCGGGGTTCTCGACGGTCAGGACCGCGTTGTAGTCGCCCCCCTCCTCATAGGTGAAGGAGGGATTGGGATCGGTGGAGTCGGTGTCACCGTCGCCGTCGAGGTCCCAGGCGTAGGTGAGCGTCTTGCCGTCGGGGTCGCGGCTGCCCTCGCTGGAGAACGTGACGGCCAGCGGCAGCGGCCCGTCGGTCTTGTCCGCCGAGGCACGGGCGATCGGCGGGCGGGTGCCCTTGGTGTACTCGATGCGGTAGATGCCGGAGTCGGCGTTGTCGCCGCCGAAGCCGGAGCCCCACTCGATCATGTACAGGGCGCCGTCGGGGCCGAACTTCATGTCCATCGGCTTCTTGAACGTCAGGGAGCCGAGGATCGGGTTCATCTCGACGAGCTTGGTGCCGGTCTCGTCGAGCTGGAACGACCACACCTTGTCGTTGTTCCACTCGCCGAATACGGCCTTGCCGTCCCAGTACGCCGGCCACTTCACGTCCGACTGCAGGTTCGGGTCGGAGCGGTAGACCGGGCCGCCCATCGGCGCGCCACCGCTCAGCTCCGGGAAGTTCTGCGGGTCGGCCGCGTAGTGGTACCAGATCGTGGCGGGAATCACCGGCGGCAGGGTGGCCAGGCCGTCGTTGTTCGGCGAGTCGTTGACCGGTGCGGCGCAGTTGAACGGCGACCCCGACTGCTTGGTGGCGAAGTCGTAGTCGACGTACGGGGTGTTGTTGCCGACGCAGTACGGCCAGCCGTAGTTGCCCGGCTTCGAGACGAGGTTCCACTCGACCGTGTTCTGCGGGCCCCGGGTGGCGCTCGCCGCGTTGGCGTCGGGGCCGTACTCGCCGAGCATGATGTTGCCCGTCTTGGGGTCGAGACCCATGCGGAACGGGTTGCGGAAGCCCATGCCGTAGACCTCCGGCTTGGTCTTCGCCGTGCCGGGAGCGAACAGGTTGCCGGTCGGGACGGTGTAGGTGCCGTCGGCCTCGGGGTGGATCCGCAGCAGCTTGCCGCTCAGGCTGTTGGTGTTGCCCGCGGTGCGCTGGGAGTCCCAGCTGGAGCGGCCGGACTGCTCGTCGAGCGGCGCGTAGCCGTCGGAGGCGAACGGGTTGGTGTTGTCGCCCGTGGCCAGCCACAGATTGCCGGTCTTGGGGTCTATCACCATGCCGCCGCCGTGGTGGCAGCACTCGGCCCGCTGCACCGGGACGTCGAGGAGTCTCTTCTCGCTCGTCAGGTCCACGCTGTCACCGGTGACGGTGAACCTGCTCAGCCGGTCGACGTTGGTCCCCGTAGGCGAGTAGTACAGGTACACCCAGTGGTTGGAGTCGAATCCGGGGTCGAGCGCCAGGGCGAGCAGGCCGCTCTCGTTGGCGGTGAAGACGTTCAGCTTCGCGGCCGTCACCGTGCCGCCCGCAGGCTTGATGATCTTGACTTCGCCGAGCCGGTCGACGTAGAAGACCCGGCCGTCCTTGGCGACGTCCACCATCATCGGGTTGGAGGTGTCGTCGTCGAGCGTGACCTTCTCGAAGCTGGCGCTCTGCGAGGCCGAGCAGTCGGCTTTGACCGCGCCGGCGGCGGTCTGGATGCCGCCGAGCAGCAGCTTCAGGAAGTTGGGCTCGCTGTAGTTCTCCTTTTGGTGGCCGAGGCCCGTGTACCACGAACGTCCACCGTCGAAGTCCTGACACCACGTGTTCGGGTGGTCGGCGCCCATCGTGGCACCGGTGTAGGACTTCTCCTCCATCGACGTCAGCACGTGGACCGTGCCACGCGGGTTCGCCTGGTAGTCGTACCACTCGTCGGTACGGGTCCAGGTCGCCGGCAGGTCCTTGGTCGACGGGTGCGACGGGTCCTCGACCTTGACCGTGGCCTGCTGGATCGCCGGGTGTTGCTTGAAGTACGCTCCGACGAGCTTGCCGTACCAGGCCCAGTTGTACCCGCTGTCGGCGGCGGCGTGGACGCCCGCGAAGCCGTTGCCGTTCTGGATGTAACGCTGGAAGGCGTCCTTCTGCTCCTGCGTGCCAAGCGGGTCACCGGTCGTGGACATGAAGACCACGGCTTGGTACTTCGCCAGGTTCTCGTCCGTGAACAGAGCGCTGTCCTCGGTCGTGTCGACCGCGAAGTTGTTCTCCTGGCCGAGCTTCTGCACGGCCGCGATGCCCTCGGGGATGGAGTCGTGCCGGAAGCCGGTCGTCTTCGAGAAGACGAGGACCTTGAACGCGGGCTCAGCCGCCGTAGCCGCCTCGGCAATCACCGGCGCGGCGAGGAGTGTGATGAAAGGGGCGACGAGGGCTAAAGCCATCGTGGCCGCGGTTAGACGTCTCGGGCGTCGTCCTTTTTCTGGCAGGGCCGCGTCGAGCAGCCTGGCCCACGTTCGATGACGTGGTGACATGAAAAACCCTTCCTGACCGGGGGGACGTCAGGCAAGGCGCGCGCCGCCGCGCTATTGCCACTTGGTGGTAGCGGATATTGCGGTTGCTGGAGGGTGCCGTCTCCAGGTCTGTGGGGCCGTCAGTAAGGTGCCGGCCTGGGTGGTGAATCCATGATCGTCGTCGGATCGTCGATGATGTGGTTGACCACCATGCTCGCGGCGCCCCGGGAGGCGGCGCCGAAGCCGAGCGTGGAGGCGACGAAGCGGCACTGGGCGGTGGGAGCGGCCACCACGAGCCGTTGCAGCTGATCCTGCGCGTGTGGCAGCAGCCACTGGGCCAGCGAGGCGAAATAGCCGCCGATGACGATCACTCGTGGGTTGAACAGGTTGGCCAGGATCGAGCCGCCGAGCCCGAGCCACTCGCCGACCTGTGCCACCGCCATCGTCATCCGCCGGTCGCCCGAGGCCAGTCCCCTGGCGATGTCGGCCACCCGTTCGCCGGGGTCGGGCACCGGCCTGCCGGGCAACCCGTACGCCTGCTCGGGCATGGCCGCACGTACGAGCGCGGCCAGGCCGACCTTGGTCTCCCAGCAGCCGATGCGGCCACAGCCGCACTGGTCGCCGTTCGGGTCGACCCGCAGATGTCCGACCTCACCGGAGTATCCGTCCGCTCCGCGCAGAAGTTCGCCGCCCGAGATGATGCCGCCGCCGACGCCGACCTCTCCGGTGAGGTAGACCAGGTGGGGCGTGCCGGCGGCGACGCCGGAGGTGTATTCGGCCAGGGCGGCGAGGTTCGCGTCGTTGTCCACCCGCACCGGCACGCTCAGCGGGCCGAGTACGGAGCTCAGCCGCTCGGCCAGGGGCAGCTCGTGCCAGTAGAGGTTCGGCGCGAGTGTCACGACGCCGCGGGTCACGTCCACGAGCCCGGGGACGGCCACGGCGATGCCGGTGGGGACAGCTCCGGCCCGCCGCATCGCCTCCACGGCCTCCTTGGCCACGAGCCCGAGCCGGCGTACGGCGTTGTCCGGGCCGCTGCCCATGGCGTCGTAGACGACCCGGCGCTCGACCAGGACCCGGCCGCTGAGGTCGGTGCCGTGGACCGCGATGTAGTCGACGTTGATCTCCATGCCGAGCGCGCCGATGTGCGCCCCGTGCAGCGCCACCGCCCGTCTGGGACGCCCGACCGCCCCTACGTGTTCGACGCCGATCTCCCGGACCAGTCGCCGTTCCAGGAGTTCGGCCATGAGGTTGGAGACGGTGGCCCGGTGCAGCCCGGTCGCCTTGGCGATGTGGGCACGGGACAGGGAGGTGTGGTCGCGCAGCTCGCGCAGCATCAGCGCGAGGTTCGCCCGGCGCAGCGCGGCGGGACCCGCCGGCGGCGCGCCACCCGGAGTGCGGTTGGGTGGCTTGGACGTCATGCGCGCCACCTGTCCTGTGTTTGTCTCCGAGATCAATTAATCGGAGTTGTAACACGTAGATGTCCGGCCGTGCAGCCCTCACGTTCGTAACGAGTTGGCATCGCTGATCTCCGTGCACTTCAGCGGCCATGCCGACTGCGTTTACCGGAACGTTACTCAATCTGCAACCGATTTCAGCCTTGAGTCCTGAGAAATCACCCCCTTTAATTCGGCTAGCCACCCGTACTAATCGAGGAGGAGCGTGGACCACGACCGGACCGACGGCCACGCGACCGACTCGACGGGTCGCGGCGGGTCCGCGGGAGTTCCCGCGGACCAGGCCACCGTGCGCCGCTCCAACCTGGCCCTCGTGCTGCGTCACGTGAGTGCGCGCGGCCCGTGCTCCCGCTCGGCCGTCGCCGTCGCGACCGGGTTGAACAAGACCACCGTCACCAGCCTGGTGAGCGAGTTACAGGCCCGCGGCCTGGTCAAGGAGATGGGGCCGCAGTACGCGGGCTCCGTCGGCCGCCCGGGTGTCGCGCTCGGCCTGGACGGCTCCCGAGTCGGCGCCCTGGGCGTGGAGGTCAACGTCGACTACATCGCCGCGATCGCCACCGACCTGGCCGGCAGAGTGCTCATCGACCGGCGCATCGGCTTCGACGCCATGGGCTCCGGCCCTGAACGCTCACTGGACGAGCTGGCCCGCATGGTCGAGAGAACCGTCGCCGACCTGCACCGGCTCGGGGTCACGCCGGCCGGGATCACCGTGGCCGTCCCCGGCCTGATCGACACCACCACCGGCACCGTCGTCGTCGCCCCGAACCTCGGCTGGCGCGGGGTGGCGGTGGCGGACCGGCTGTCCCGCGCGAACATCGCCGGGGACATCCCCATCGCGGTGGCCAACGACGCCAACCTCGCCGCCCTGGCCGAATACACCTCGGGCGTCGCGGCGGGCACCTCCGACCTGGTCTACCTCACAGGCGAGGTGGGCGTCGGCGGCGGCGTCATCTCCGGCGGGCGGCTGCTGGGCGGAGCGGACGGGTTCGCGGGGGAGGTCGGTCACGTCATGATCGACCCGTCCGGCGAGCCGTGCCGCTGCGGCGGGACCGGTTGCTGGGAGACCAAAGTCGGGCTGGCCGCGCTGGTCCGCATGGCCACACCCGACCGCGCGTACGGCACGGGCCCGCAGGTCGTCCGCGACCCGGAGGAGCGGCTGGCCGAGATCGAGCAGCGGCGAGCCGAAGGAGATCCCCGCGTCGACGCCGCGCTCGCGGAGGTGGGCCGGTGGCTCGGAATCGGGGCGGCCATGCTGGTCAACCTCTTCAACCCACGGGTCATCGTGCTGGGCGGCTACTTCGCCCGGCTCGCCGGCCCGCTCATAGCCGCGGCGCAGCAGGAGCTGGCCCGCCTGAACATGAGCGGCGCCGCCGAGCGCTGCCGGTTCGCCGCCTCCGACCTCGGCTTCGGCGCCGCCTCACGCGGAGCCGCCGGAGTCGTCGTCGAACGAGCACTGTCCGACCCCACCAGCATCTCCATCGGAATGTCTCCGGCCATCGGGGTGATCGAGGGAGCCCCGATGGCCTGGCCGCCCCACTCACCCTGACCCGCGCGCCCGCCACGCGGTCCCGACCTACAGCCTGCCCCCGACACCCGTCCGCCTGACCGTCCCGTTCCGCAGCGCCTCGGCACACCCGGCCATCCCGCGTGCCGCGGCCATGGAGCGTGCGTTCAGGCGGCCGGAAACCCCGCGCCCCTTCCCCGCCCACAACGTCCCGCCCGCCTGACCGGCCGCCCGGAGCCGCACCGGCACCGTTGACGCCGATCTCGGTGCCGCCGCGGCGGTGCCAACCGGCGCCGTCAGGCGGGCGGGGCACGACCCCGCCGCCCCTGTGCCGCGGTCACCGCCCGACTCCTCATCCCTGCTCGTGATGGGGGCGATCGTCAAGCAGTTCCCCGGCGTGCGCGCTCTGGACGGCGTGGACCTGGAGGTCAAAGCCGGAGAGGTGCCCTGCTTGCTCGGCCAGGACGGCGCCGGGAAGTCCACGCTGCTCTGCGGGTCGTGATCCTCTACGCCTTGCGCTCACCCATGCTCGGATCGCGGTCGGCGACCGCCTCGTTGTGCGGCGTCGATGCCGGTCCCGGCCACAGGCGGAGGTCTTTGACAGTGATCGGGGAGCCGGGTAGCGCGGGCTTCGCACACCTTCGCAGGCCGTCGAGCATGATGGCGACGGCACGATCGAGCCCGAGAATCTCCCCGCCCGGGCTCTGCCGCTGGCGCAGTATCAGGACGAACAGGACCGCCAGGTCGCCGGTGCCGATGTCCGGGCGCATCGTTCCCTCCGCCTGCGCGGTCTCCACAATCTGCCCGAGCTCGGCCATCAGCGCGTCCCGGAGCTCGATGAGGTTCGGGTCGGCCTGCAGGATGTTCCGCAACCGGGGGGAACTCCACGCGAGTTGGAAGCTCGCCTGGAGATGCTGCGAGTGGCAGACCAGACGTTCCAGCGCATCCCTGTACCGCTCGAATATTGAGTTACGTGTTTGAGCTGCGGTTAAGCGGCGTGGTGGTATTCGCTGTCGGCGGTGTCGGCTACGCGGAGGCGGTCTAGGCGGTGCGTGCCGGACGGGCGGGGCCGGTCGTGCTGCGGAGTGAGATCGGCGGGGCGAGCACGAGGTGGCGGTGCGCGGTGCCGGGGTCGGCGATGCGCTGGATGAGCAAGCAGTTGGCTCGGGGTGTCCGCGGCCGCGTCTTCATCACCGTGACACCCTCGCCAGCGAAGGCCTCATCGAAGACGGCGGTGAATGTGGCGTCCCGATCACGGATGAGGGACCGAAACGAGCCGGCCCTCCACCCGAGGTTCATGAGCAGGTTGCGGGCCTGCTGGGCATTGATCTCTTCCGCTGATGAGGTGTGGATGGCGTCGGAACGCTTACGTGCGCAGTGGGCACAGTGCCTGACCCCAGGCGACGACCTGGTCCAGCATGGTGGTGGCCGCGTCCTCCTGCTGGGGCGACGGATTGAGGACGCTGAAGTTCTCGAAGTCGGTGAACAGTGACAGCGCGACCTGGGCGCGCACGTCCGCGATCTGGAGTTCGCCCATGACCAACCGCAGGTGCTCCACTGCGCGGGTGCCGCCGTTACTGCCGTAGCTGACGAACCCAGCCGCCTTGTTGTTCCATTCGGCGTACAGGAAGTCGATGGCGTTCTTCAACGCGCCGGAGATCGAGTGGTTGTACTCGGGTGTCACGAACACGTACGCATCGAAGGACGCGATCTTTGCGGCCCATGCGCGGGTGTGTGGATGGCTGTACCGGCCCATCGCCGCCGGCATCACCTCGTCCAGGTGCGGCAGGTCGAAATCTTTGAGGTCCACCAAATCGAACTCGGCGTCGTCGCGTTTGGCCGCGAGGTCGTGGACCCAATGAGCCACGGCCTCCCCGTTGCGTCCCGGGCGCGTGCTGCCGATGATGATTGCTACCTTGATCACAGGTTCTTCTCTTTCTTTCGATGCGCGGCGGGTCAGGACTGTGCGGCGTTCGCGGCCTCGTCGACCTGAGCCGGCTGGGCCGGCTGGGGCGGCCCTGCGGGTTCAGAGCGCAGCATGATGAAGCCGACGATGACGGCGGTGACGAGGAGGCCCGCACCGACGCCGAACGCCAGGTGGTAGCCGGCGTTCAGCGCTGAGACGGTGCTCGGCCCGCCGGCGGACAGCCGGACGGTGTGCCCGGACGCCAGCGCGGCCAGGGCCGCCAGGCCCAGCGCGCCGCCCACCTGCGCTCCTGTGCCGGCCAGGCCGGAGGCGAGCCCGGCGTCGCCGGGGCTCACGCCTGACATGGCGAGCGTCATCACCGCGGGCATCGCCAGGCCGGCGCCCACGCCGAGCAGCACCATGGACGGCAGGACGTCCACCAGGTATCCGCCCTCGACCGGGGCACGGGTGAACAGCGCGAGCGCCGCCGCGATCAACGCGAGACCCGCCGGCAGTACGGCACGCGGGCCGAAGCGCGTGTTCAACCGCGCGGACAGGCCGAGGGAGACGACCGCCAGCACCAGCGCGATGGGTAGCCCCGCCAGGCTCGTCTCGGCCGCGCCGTACCCCAGGACCCGCTGCATGTACAAGACGGTGAGGAACTGGAATCCGGACATGCCGGCCACCATCAGCACTTGGACGAGGTTGGCGCCCGAGAGGTTGCGCGAGCGGAAGACGCGCAGCGGCATCAGCGGGCTCCTGGCACGGGCCTGGCGGGCGGCGAACGCAGCGAGCAAGGCGATGGACAATGCCCCGAGGCCGAGCGTGTGCGCCGATCCCCAGCCATGCTCCTCGACCTTGACGATGGTGTAGACGCCGACCATCAGGCCCGCGGTGACCAGGAAGGCGCCTGCGACGTCGGCTCCCGCGGCGAGGCCGAGCCCGCGG
The DNA here is from genome assembly GCF_042656245.1 of Nonomuraea insulae. Classification (NCBI taxonomy): domain Bacteria; kingdom Bacillati; phylum Actinomycetota; class Actinomycetes; order Streptosporangiales; family Streptosporangiaceae; genus Nonomuraea; species Nonomuraea insulae. The sequence continues at coordinate 83,974 of NZ_JBHSPA010000016.1, read as the reverse complement.
TCAGTGGCCAGCAGGCGCACGGCCAGCACCGCGGCCACGACCCCGACGGGTGCGTTCACGAAGAAGATCCAGTGCCAGCCGGCGGCCTGGGTGAGCAGCCCTCCGGCGGTGCCGCCGATCGCCCCGCCGGCGGCCGCGACGAACCCGATCGCGCCGATCGCCTTGGCGAGTTCCCGCGGCTCCTGGAAGATCGTCACGATGATGCCCATGACGACGGCCGAGGCCATCGCCCCGCCGGCCCCTTGGACGAACCGGGCGGCGACCAGCATCTCCTGGCTCACCGCCAGCCCGCACAGCAGCGAGGCCGCGGTGAAGGTGAGCAGGCCGATGACGAACATGCGTTTGCGGCCGATCAGGTCGCCCAGCCGGCCTGACAGCAGCAGCAGGCCACCGAAGGCGATCATGTAGGCGTTCACGACCCAGGCCAGGCCCGCGGGGGAGAAACCGAGGTCGGTCTGGATGGCGGGCAGCGCGACGTACACGATGCTGGAGTCGATGATGATCATTAGTTGTACGGCGCTGAGCACGGCGAACGCGCGCCAGCGCGAGCCCTGGGGCATATGTGTCGTCTCCTGATGTGGCGGAAGGGAACGCATATGACCCTAGAGCCGCTGCTAGGGATGACCCATGCTTGAAAGTCCTTCATTCATACGCCATCGTCCCGTTGGCTGTACGATGGCGATAGGATACCGATGTGGATGTGCTCAGTGACGTGATCGCGGTCATGCGCGTCGGCCGGCCCGTCTCCGCGCGCGTGCGAAGACACGCACCATGGGGGCGGCGCTATCCGCCCTCACCGGGGGCGGCCTTCCACGTGGTCCTCCAGGGGACGTGCTGGCTGCTCCCGCCGGATGGCGCCCCGATCGCGCTGGGCCCGGGGGATGTGGTCTTCCTTCCTCGGGCGATCGATCATGCGCTGGCCGACACCCCTTCCAGCCTCCTGACCGAACCCTTCTGCGTCCCCAGCGAGGATGGCCTCCACTTCGGGCAACGCGAGGAGTTCCCGCCTGACGCGGCAGGGCCGGGCTCAAGCGTGCCCAGCGTGACCCTATGCGGCGCCTACCAGTTCGACGCCTCGCTCGCGCACCCGCTTCTGAACGACCTACCCGAGATCGTTCACCTGCCGGCCCGGCTCGGTCACCATCCCGAGCTCCGCGCCGCCGTCGACCTCCTCGGCGGCGAGCTGGAAAACGCCCGCATCGGCGCGGACGCCGCCGTGCCGGCCCTCCTCGACGTACTCCTGCTGTACATTCTGCGCGCCTGGTTCTCCGACCAGCCCGAGCAGGGCACGACCAGCGGCTGGGCCGCGGCGCTGGGCGACCCGGCGATCATCGCGGCGCTGAGCGGCATCCATCGCGATCCCTCCCGGCCTTGGACGGTCGAGGAGCTGGGAACGCGAGGTGGGTTGTCCCGGACGGCGTTCGCCCGCCGCTTCACCGCCCTGGTCGGCCGGCCCCCGCTCACCTACCTGACCTGGTGGCGGATGATCACCGCGCAACGGCTGCTACGCGACTCCGAGGCGCCCCTGAGCGTGGTGGCCCGGCAGGTCGGCTACGCCTCGGAGTTCGCCTTCGCCAACGCCTTCAAGCGTGAGTACGGCATTGCGCCCGGCAAATACCGGCGACAAGACCGAACAACAACAACGTAAGAGCGGCCATGACGCCCCTCCGCGCTGGGCGAACCTCACGATGGGACGGGCGAAAGGCGGCGCTCCCTTCACCGGCGAACCCGTTCACTCCGGCCCAGCCCCCGCAGTACCGGACGCTCCTGGGGAACCTCCGCGTGCCCGGAAGCTCCCGGCGTGGTGTCGCCCGCACCATGAGGATGGCTGTCGGCGGCCTCCCCGGCCTCCACCTCAGCCGGCTCGTCGGCCTCCACCAGCGCGGTCAGCTCCTCACGCGCGATGGACAGCCGTTCCAGGCGACGCTCTGCCAAGGCCAGCCGTTCCAGGGCGACGCTCTGCCACGGCCAGCCGTTCCTGCAGCTCCTCCATCTGCCCGGACAGCTCAGCGCATTGCTGCCGCGCGGACTCCTCGGCCCGCTCCAGCTTTGCCAGCAGTGACGTCACCATCGCCTCCCTCGCGGCAATCCCAGACCATCACCATCACTCAACGCATGGCTGCAACTCCAAACTGTTGGCGGCGATGGCATCGCTGACCCAAAGACTGCAAGATCCCCTTCGAGCCTGCGCGCCGACGACGGTGATCAACCAAAACCATGCCGTCTCTGCCACGATCTCGAAGATCCGTTCCGGCGAGCAAAGGAGCAATGCGTGAACACCGGACAGCCTTCGACTGCCGACCTGCGCGAGCACTACCGGCAACTCCGCTCCAGCCAGCCATGGCTCGACGTGGCCATGTGCTGGACCGTAGTGGTCCCAGACAGCGGACAAGCGCTCCCGTTGAACCAGCTCGCCGCCCGGCTCAGCGGAGATGCGCCGCACCAGTTCCATGAGCCGGCGCCGCCCAGAGCCGTCCTGCTCCCCTACGACAGGGACAATCCCGTGTCCGCCGATTGGCGCGGATCCGCCGCCATGCTCGTGGAGGGCGACTACCTCGGATCAACCCCCGCCGTGCTCCGGCGGCTCAGCCAGGGAGCCCGGGCCTACAGCGCCTGGTGGAACGTCAACGCCCACAACCGGCTGAGCTTCGCGGCCGGAGGCGAGCTCGTCCTGACGATCGACGCGTTCGGCCCCGGCAGACCGGAAGACCATGCCGGCATCGGCCAATGGCCCGAGCTGCAGGCGATGACAGACTTCTTCGTCGACTTCGAGGAACGCGACGAGGACTACGACTGGCAGGCCACCATGCTCGCGGTCATCGACCAGACCACGGGAGCAAGGCTGACCAGCGAGTGGCTGGAGCAACCACATCCGTACATAACGGTCCGCATGCCGGATGCAGCACGCTGAGTCCCTGAACGCTCGGCTGGGAAACGATCACTTCCATCCTGGGAAGCGATCTCAGCCAGGGCATCATCGTCACTGCTCAACCACATTCGTGAACCCCTCACGATCAACCATTCAAGCGCGAACGTTGATCATTTGTCAGACGCTCCCAAGCCGCCCGCGGTCACAACCTTGAGCTCGTCCAGCGCTTCGCGCATCAACCGCGACAAGTCATATTCCTCGTCCGCCACGATCCAGCGCTCGAAGCCCACTTTGAAGACGGCGACACCCGACTCGGCGGCCAGGCTCGCGGCCGGCTCCGTCACACCGTGTCGGCGCAGGGCGTCGGCGAGGGCGGCCGAGATTGAGGCGAGCTTGAGCAGGTCGCGCTCCTGGAGTTCGGGGTTCGCCATGATCACAGCCTGTCGTGTACGCACCCAGTCGCGTTGGCCGGTGAGCATCTCGGAGATCGCATCAAGACCCACCGCCAGCGCGTCGATCGGCGCCACGGACTTCAGAGCATCGGAGACCGACCGCACGAACAACTCCTGAAACTCGCCGGAGGTGGCGAACAGCGCCTCTCGCTTGTCGGCGAAATGATTGAAGAAGGTCCGTTCCGTGAGCCCGGCGCGTTTGGCGATCTCTGTCGCGGTGGTCTGCTCGTATCCGCGCTCGCTATAGAGCTCCAGCGCTGCTGTCGCCAGGCGCCCGCGCGCGTTCGGCTCCCATCTACCCATGGGTAGACCCTATGTGATTTCAGCAACTGAAGTCACCTGTTAAGGTCGATTGCAGTAACTGAAGTCAAGAGTTGAGGTTTCCCATGCGCATCCTTGTGACCGGCGCGACCGGCTTCATCGGCTCCGCCCTCGTTCCCGAGCTCATCGAGGCGGGACACCAGGTCGTAGGGCTCGCCCGCTCCGACGCCTCCGCCGCCGCGCTCACCGCCACCGGCGCAGAGGCTGTCCGCGGCACCATCGACGACCTTGAGGTCCTGCGGGACACGGCCGCCGCGTCGGACGGAGTGATCCACCTCGCCTTCAAGGGCGACGTCGCGTTCTCCGGCGACTACCGGGGCGCCGCCGAGGCCGACCGCCATGCCGTCGACACCTTCGGCGACGCGCTCGCCGGCACCGGCCGCCCCTTCGTCCTCGCCTCCGGATTCATCGGTCTCCCGTCCGGGCGTGTGGTGACCGAGACGGACGTGCCCACAATCGACGGCTCGCCCTTTCTGATCCGAACCGCTACCGCCCAGGCCGCGCTCGCCTTCGCCTCCCGCGGCGTCCGCTCATCGGTGGTGCGGGTCTCTCCGACCGTCCACGGTGAGGGGGACAAGGCCTGGGTGCCGGGCCTGATCGCCGCCGCCCGTGTCAAGGGCGTCTCCGGCTATACCGGCGACGGCACCAACCACTGGCCGGCAGTCCACCGCCGCGATATCGCACGACTGTTCCGCCTGGCCGTCGAGAAGGCACCCGCCGCTTCGGTGCTGCACGGAGCCGCCGAAGAGGGCGTCGCGCTCCGCGAGATCGCCGAGGTGATCGGCCGTCACCTCGACGTGCCGGTGACCTCCGTGGCCCCTGAGGCCGCGGCTGAGCACTTCGCCTGGCTGAGCCCCTTCGTCGGCCTTGACGTCCTGGCGTCGAACATCCTCACCCGCGAGCTGCTGGACTGGCAGCCGACCCACCCCGGCCTCCTCGAAGACCTCGAAAAGGGCCACTACTTCCACACCCCTGACGCCACCACCTGACCAGCCCCGAAGACGCCACATGCCCGGCCCTTGGGAATGCCGGAGTCATTCAGCGTCGAGGGCCCAGCGCAGATCAGCGATCAGGAGGCCCCCGATCTCGCCCTGGAGGGCCTCCTGAAGCGGGGCTGGTCACGCTGCTCAGCTGGCCTCTGCCTGCGCCTCGGTGTGGGCGAGGCCATCGTCCTGAGTAGCTGGGTGGCCCTTCTGCCGGACCCCACGTACGACAGACGAAGCCTTGAGCCGAAGATTCCGCAGGTGACGAACATGCCTGACAATCTCGGTATGGAGCTGGACGGCGTTGGTGCGGCCTTCGTTCCATCGGCGGGTGAGGTAGGGCTTGAACTGATCCAGTTTGCTGGAGCGAGCGAGGGTCGGGGCCAGGAGTTCGTCCGCGCCGGTGGCGTTGGCGTACTTGCGGACAGTGCGGAAGGCCAGGCCGAGTTCGCGGCTGATGGCGTTCAGCGACAGGCTCTTGGCCCTCAGCGCCTGGACCTGGGCGTAGCGTTCGTGTGTGCGCTCCACCATCGGTCGTTCGTTGCCGTAGGAATCCAGGGCGTCCTGCGTGTGGACATCGTCAACCTCAAACGCCGCGGCATCAGGCAGCTGTGCCCATCGGATCACGAAATCAAGCTGTAAACGCTAGTCCGAAACGATCAGGTTGGGGTCGGCCAGAGACTGCATCACGTCGTCGGACATGTAGACCAACGCCAGCAGCACGAGCGGATCGATGCAGCGGGCTTGGCCGGACGCCACGTCTCTCAGCACTGCTCTAGGTACGTGCCCTGAGGTGTCGACCGAAATCTCGATGGCGGCGAACTCGTTGCCGACCACCACGCCGTCGCCGAAACCGCCGAGCGGGTCGGCGCGGTTGGCTTTCCGCTTGGAACCGTTGAGGCCAGTCATGGCATACCCCGAGTCCGGTGTCTCGTCCAACGTCGATCAGATCAGGAATGTCATGTTGCCCAGCGGTTCGTCGGCGTCGAGCAACATCACCTTTTTCTGGCGGAGCTTGAAGCCCGAAGGCGAGCGTCGCAGCGTGTAGTGACAACGGGCGGCGTAGACCGACTTGCGCCCCAGCCGCAGCTCGACCATGATCGCTCGGGCTGTGGCCTCGACGGTCCCGTCCTCGCCTTGCGGGTTGACGATGCGGATGTTGCCGATCACCCGGCACACCTTCGACTGGGGCTCCTGTGAGTGAGCTCCTCCGGCCGTCAGCCGGAAGCAGCGTTCCTCGAGACGGGCGCGATCGTCGTAGACGATCGAGACGTGCTTCGTCGGGTCGTAGTCGTCGAGGTTGCAGGGCACCCAGTAGGTGCACGGGTCGTCCCACAACGCGAGCCACTCGTCGTACGCGTTCGCGTCGGCCAGCTCCGCCTCCAGCAGCAGGAAGTCGGTCACATCGGCGAGCAAGGTCATGTCGGTCACTTCGCCTCCTCCGCGGTTCGCGTGGTGACGTCGGCCGCGATCTCGGGGCCGGCGCTCATCGCGCGCAGCCAGGCCTGCATCTGGGCGCGCTGCGGCACCTCGTCGGTGACGTTGCCGACCAGCTTGCCGTCCTCCTGCGGTGCGACCGCCAGCCCGCGGGCGAGGACCAGCCAAGGGATGTAGTCGGACTGGAGGCCGATCTGGTTGCGCTCGAAGATCTCGGTGTCGTCGGGGGTGCCGAAGCTGGCAACGCCGCTGAACCACTCGAAGGAGCGGATTCTCTCGGTGTTGACGGAATCCGGCACGCCGTCCAGCATCGCCGGATAGCTCATCACCTCGGTGCGTCCGGCGGCGAGCGGGCGGATGACGCGTACCTGAGATCCAATGAGCTGCAGGTTCGGCCAGACGTGGATGTGCACGTCCCGGGATCGGCGGATGACCTCGGGGGCGTCGTCTCCGTAGGTCTCGGTCATCAGGCGCATGTACTCACGGCCGTCCTCGGTGTCGGGGATGCCGGCCGCGATCGAGGTGTTGGAGGCGGCCCCGACGGCGACCTTGTCCTTCCCGGTCAGGTCCAGGCGGCTGTGGCCGTTGCCCAGGTCCCAGCTTTCGTTCGACGACTTGTCGGAGTTGCCGGCGCCTCGGTTGTACGAGCCGCCCTGCTTGCGCTGGCGCAGATCGAGGACCGTTTTGTGGGTGAAGTTCGTGTGATAGCCGTCCATGCCGACGAACTTCCAGTTGCCCCAGAACATCGACTTGGACGTGCCCGCCGACAGGTTCACGGCACCCGTGGGCGAGGCCTTGACGAAGTCCTCGAGAAAGCCGGCCGACGCGCCCAGGTGTTCGGTCAGCGTGGGGCCGTCCTCGGCCATCGAGGCGAAGATGAACCCCGCGACGGACCCGACCCGGGGGACCCGGGCGAGGCCCAGCGAGCTCTTGTCGAGGCCGTCGTAGCGTGACGGGTACGGAACGCCGACCAGGTCGCCCGAGGAATTGTATGTCCAGCCATGGTAGGGGCAGCGAAAGAAGGAGGCGTTGCCGTACTCATCCATGCACACGGCGGCACCACGGTGCCGGCAGCGATTGAAGAAGATGCCGATCTCACCGTCGGCGCCCCGCGAGACGATGAGCTGCTTCTTGCCGATCCACTTCGTGCAGTAGTCGCCCGGCTGGGGGATCTCTGACTCGTGTGCCACGAACACCCAATAGCGATAGAAGATGTTCTCAAGCTCGGCCTCATAGATGTCTTCGCTCGTGAAGACCGCGGAGTGCACGCGGTCCGGCTGAATCAAGTCAGCGAAGCGAGTCATGCTCCAACCTTTCTCTCCCACATCCGGATCCCGCCACCGGGGCACGATGACCTGCGGTGACGCCGGAACAATCGGACTGTATCCACTCTTCAGTATCCACACAACGTCAGTTTTCGAAGGCTGTCATGATCTCCTCCAGAGACGCTCGCGCGGCCAGCGAACGACGCAACGCGAGCAGCTGTGACGGCGCATTCTGTCCGAAGGCGCCGACGACTCGCTGGTCGCGGAGATACAAGGCGACCATGCTGTCGTCGGCCGGATCGTCGAGCACTATCCGCACCTCGTCCTCGGCGCGCGGTCGGCCGACGATCTGCAGCCGGTTCCCGTACTGGTCCGACCACACGTACGGGACCGGCGCATAAGCGCGTGGACTGTCCGGATGAGTGAGGTTCCAGGCCACGATGCCCGCTTGTTCGACGGCGTTCGTCCAGTGCTCGATGCGCATCGACTCGGCGAACAGCGGGTTCGGCCACCGTGCGACGTCGCCGACCGCGAAGACGTTCGGCACGCTCGCGCGGCAATACTCGTCGCAGACGATGCCGTCGGCGACATAGAGTCCAGACCCGGCCAGCCAGTTCGTGTTGGGAATAGCGCCGATGCCGATGACCACCACGTCACAGCTCAACGCCGTGCCGTCGTCGAGGACGACTCGCTTGCCGGTCGCGCCGACATCCTCGATGCCGCTCACCGAGCGCCCCAGGACGAGCTGGACGCCCTTGCTCTCGTGCAACTGCGCGAGCCGCTTGCCGACGAGGTCACCGAGCACCCGGCTGAGGGGGAACGCGAACGGCTCGATCACGGTGACGCTCGCCGACCTCGCTGCCGCCCCCGCGGCCACCTCCGAGCCGATGAAACCGGCTCCCACGACCACGACCCGAACCGGCGCGCCGACGGCGTCGCGAAGGCGCACGGCATCCTGCACCGTACGCAGGTAGTGCACACCGGGGCGCGCAGGGACGGAGGGCAGTTCGCGCGGCGCGGCGCCCGTGGCGATGACCAGGTCGGAGTACGTGATCACGGTGCCATCGGCCAAGCGCACCGTACGCGCGTCGGCGTCGAGGCCGACGCCGACGGAGCCCCGCCGCAGGTCGATCCGGGCCTTGTCCAGATCCGCCGGCGAACGCAACATGACCGATTCGGCGCTGGCACCCGCTGTGAGAACCTGCTTCGACAGCGCGGGACGATCGTAGGGGAGGTCCTGGCCCGCTTCGAGGATGGTGATGCCGCCCTCGAACGAGAGGCGGCGCAGCCCCTCGGCTGTCCGCACGCCGGCGATCGAACCACCGACGATCAGAACGTCGCTGTGGTCGGTCATTCCTCGACCTCGATCGCTTCCGCGGGGCAGGCGAAGGCCGCCGTACGCGCACGCTCCTGCTCGGCCGGCTGCACCGTCCCGTCGCCGATGAGCTGAGCGCGGTTGTCACCACCCATGCGGAACAGGTCGGGTGCGAGGGCGATGCACTCTCCGAACCCACAGCACTTTTCGAACTCGATGTACAGCTTCACGAGAACTCCCTGATGTCACCTATGCGCCGCCCGCCGCCGGCCCGGCGAGAAGGCCGGCCAAGGGCCCTGCCCGCCGAGCCGACGGAACACGATCAAGCCCGGCCGTAGCCGTATGGATTGACCCGGACGTCCACGAGGACCGTGCCGCCCGTGCCGACCTCGTCGAACGCCTTGCGCAGCGTCGGCTGGAGCTCGTTCGGGTCGAGGATCGGACCGTACGCCGACAGCCCGTGGCCACGAGCTATCGTCGCCAGGTCCGGGTCGGGATCGCGCAGGTGCTGTCCCACGGTCCGGTTCTCGACCGGGCGTGAGCGTTGCTGCGCGACCTGCTGCTGGTGTCCCTCGTCGTTGAAGTAGGACCGGTTGTTCGCGACGATCACCAGTAGCGGCAGCCGGTAATGAGCGGCGGTCCAGAGCGCTGAGCCGCCCATCAGGTAGTCACCGTCCCCCAGCACGGCGACCGGCACCCGGCCCGTCCCGTCCAGGGCCAGCGCGGCCCCGACGGCGATACCGGGCCCGGACCCGACGCCGCCGCCACCGTCGCGGCCGAGGTAGTCCAGCGGCTCGGAGAACAGCGCGTCCTCGCCGGACCAGCCCAGCGGCAGCGTGGTGTAGGTGATCTTGCTGCCGGAGCCGGCCTCCCGGATCGCGGCCGCGAGATCGGACATCAAGATGGGGTCGCCCTCGACCTGAGGGCGAACGTCCGACCGCGTGGCCGGGAACGCCGGAGGCCAGTCCGGCCGGTCGATCGGCGGGTTCTCGCCCACGCGGGGCAGAAGAGCCGAGACCATCTGATCCGCGCCGGCCGTCACCTCCAGGTCCGAGGAGACCAGCGCGAAATGGTCCTTGGTCCACCCGTTGAGCAGAGCCCCCAGGTTCTTGCAGTTGACCACCCGGGGCCGTGGGCCGTCGCCGAACGCCGCGGCCAGGGTTCCGGAGAGCTCTGTCCAGTTCAGGCTGAGGATCAGGTCGCTTTGACGTACCAATTCGAGGCCGGTCTTGCTCAGCCGGCCCGCCCCGGGTGTGGCGGGGTGGCGCGGATGTTCGACGGGGAAGGCCGCAGGCATCCGCATATCGGTCAGGCAGCAGGCGTTCAGCGCCTCGACCAAGGCCACCCGCCGATTCCACTCCTCCTCGGTGCGACCGGCCCGGCCGAGCAGGATCAGCGGCCGCTCGGCCGCGGCGAGCATCGCGAGGATCTCGCCGACCGTGTCCGCGTCCGGCGCCGGATCGGTGGCGACCGGATACCGTCCGGGCTCAGGAACCTTGACGGAGGCGTCGAGCTCGCACTCCTGGATCTCCGAGTCGAGGCAGATGTACACCGGGGCGGCCGGCTCCGTCCGCGTGAGCAGATGGCCGCGCAGCAACGACTCCAGCGCCGCCTCCACCGAGCCTGGCTGGTCGTCCCACTTCACGTAGTGGCGGACGATCGCCGCCTGGTCGGCGGAGGTGTGGACCCAGTCGATCCACGGCCGGCGCTTCGCGGCATCCAGCGGGCCGGTCGCGCCGATCAGGACCATGGGGGCCCGGTCACAATAGGCGTTGTAGATCGCCATCGCGGCGTGCATCAGCCCCACGTTGCTGTGGAGTCCGACGAGCATCGGCCGGCCGGTCACCTTGGCATAACCCTGTGCGATGGCGACGGAGTGCTCCTCGTGCAGGCACACGACAAGCTGCGGGCCGGTGTTGCCGAGGTAGTTCACGATGCTGTCGTGCAGTCCCCGATAGCTCGAGCCTGGAACCATGGCGATGTAGGGCAGGTCAAGGCGGCTGAGCAGTTCGGCGATGGCGTCACTGCCCCACTCCATGGGCGGACGTTCGGCGATCGGCACGTTGATGAGCTCAGGTTTCACGGAAACTCCCTGCGCATCCGCCCGGCAGTCGCCGCCCGTGCTCACACACGAACGTGCACCGTCTTCGTCTCGGTGTAGCTGAGCATCTCGTCGAAGCACTCCTCACGGCCGACGCCGGAGTTCTTGAAGCCGCCGAACCCGGTGCCGAGGAAGTGCCGCGACACACCGTTCACCCAGACGTAGCCGGCGCGGACATCGCGCGCCGCCCGCATGGCCAGGCTCAGGTCGTTGGTCCAGATGGACGCGGTCAGGCCGTAGTCGACGTCGTTGGCGAGCCGCATCGCCTCATCGACGTCCCGGTAGCGGACCAGGGACATCACCGGGCCGAAGATCTCTTCCCGGAAGATGCGCATCCGCGGGGTGACGTCGGCGAAGACCGTCGGGCGCAGCCAGTAGCCGCGCTCGAACCCGGGACCCTCCGGGCGGCCGCCGCCCGCGACCAGGCGTGCTCCGTCCTCGATCCCCGCCTGGATGTAGGCGAGAGCCTTCTCGTACTGTGCCCGCGAGTTCATTGGGCCCGCACCACTCTCCTCCTTGGCGGGGTCTCCCTGGACGATCGCCTCGGCCTTCGCGACCACGCGCTCAAGGACGGCGTCGTAGAGCGAGTCCGGGAGCAGGATGCGGCTCATCGAGCCACAGGACTGCCCCATCCAGCCGAAGTTCATGCCGGCGACCGCATTCGACGCGACCTCGTCGGGATCGGCATCGGGGAACACGATCATCGGATTCTTGCCGCCCAGTTCAAGGCTGACGTGCTTGACCGCCACCTCGGCCGCCGCACGCTGGATCGCCATTCCGGTCGGCACGGAGCCGATGAAGGAGATCCGCTTCACCAGCGGGTGACGCACCAGCGGGACGCCGGCGCCGGCCCCGTCGCCGGTCACGATGTTGACCACTCCGGGTGGAAGCGTCTCCCGCACGATCTCGGCGAGCACGGTGGCCGACAAGGGCGACTGTTCTGACGGTTTGATCATCACGCAGTTGCCCGCCATGAGCGGGGCCCCGAATTTCGCGGCGAACAGGATCGGGTGGTTGAACGCCACGATCCGCCCCACCACCCCATAGGGCTGGCGAACGGAGTAGTGCAGCGCGTCGGCACTGGCGGGAATCGTCTCACCCTTGAGCTCGGTTCCGAGGCCGGCGAAGTACTCGATGCCCCGCACCGCGCTCGCGACGTCATGACGAAGCTTGGCGATGGTGTTGCCGGTGTCGCGGACCTCGATGTCGAGGATCCGCTTACCCTCTTCCCGCAGGCGCCGCGCATAGCCCCGGAGGGCTTGGGCGCGCTCGGTCATCGACAGTCCGGCCCATGCGTCGAAGGCGCCCAGCGCGGCGTCCACCGCGGCGTTGACGTCCTCCGGTCCAGCAGCGGGTACGCGGCCGATGACCTCCTCGGTGGCCGGGTTCACCGACTCCAGCCAATTCGAGGTCCGGCTCTCCACGAGCTCACCGCCGATGAGCATCCGCCCATCAATGAGTTCCGACACCTGTGCTCCTTCTCTTCGCGTTGCCCCGTGCGTCAGCGTGGGTCGCGTTCTCAGTTCGGGGTCCCAGAGGGACGCCTGGGACGGTGGCCTGGCCGACCCGGTCGCGTGCGTGTGGCCGGCCCGCGACCGGGTCAGGTTGCCGCCGACGTCCGACCGCGGTCTGCCGCTCAGCCGGACAGGTCAACGAAGATCTTGCGCCAGTCGTCCGGCACGGGCTGGCCCGTCGCCTTCATGAAGGTGACCAGCCTCTCTGCGGACTGCTCGTTGACCTGGGGCTGCTTGGCGATGGCGCCGCCGTCCCGCTGGTCCTGAACACCCGCCAGCACGGCCTCCTTGGGGCTGCCCTTGAAGTGCTGGTTGTAGACCCACTCGTCGACCACTTTGGAGTTCTCGTAGACCAGCTTCTGCGCCTCCCCGAGCGCCTGTCTGAAGTCGGTCACGAGCTGCTTGTTGTTCTTGTAGAACTCCGGGGTGACCGCGACGACCGACGTCAGGGTGTTGGTCAGCTCGGGTACTTCGCCACCGCTGACGTTGATGAAGACCTTCGCGTAGCCCTCCGACTCCGCGACCTGCGGGTAGGGCGAGCCCATGCTGCCGGCGACGACCTTCTCGCTCTTGAGCGCGGCCAGAGTCCCCGGAGCGGAACCCAGCGAGGTGATCTTGAAGCCATCGTCGGGCAGACCGGCGAGCTGGAACATGTACTTGGCCATGTAGCTGCTGGACCCTTGAGGGCTGGAGACGCCCCACGGCTTGCCGGAGAGAAACTTCATCTTGTCCTTCAGCGGCGAGTCGTCCTTCAGGCCGCTCTTCTTCCAGTCGGCGGCGGTGACGAGGACCGACTCGGGGAACCCGTCTCCGATCTGTGCGATGATCGGGAACTCCTGGCCCTGCTGCAGGGCGGCCACCGGGTTGACCGACGAGGTGATCGCCATGTCGGTGCTGCCGCCGAGGGTCGCCTGCAGGCCGCCGGCACCGTGAATCTCGACGAACTCCGTCTCGATGTTGTGCTTCTGGAAGATGCCGTTGCCCTGCGCGTACAGGACGGCCGAGTTCATGGTCGAGATGAACGGCGCCGCGATCCGGATCTTCCTGTTGCCGGTCTTCGCGTCCGCCGTGATCATCTGGCCGCCGCTGCTGCAGGAGGTCAGCGCCGATGCCCCGAGCAGAACGCCCAAGGCGACGCGCACCAGCCGATGCGTTCTCCTGGTGCTGGACCTGGTCATTCCTGCACTCCTTCGCCTTGCCACAGCGCCACCTTGCGCTGGATCATCCGCAGAACCGAATCGATGGTCATCGCCGTGATGGTGATCGTCAGCACCGCGACGAGCACGCCCGCGGAGTCGTAGCGCTGGCCGGAGTCAAGAGCCAGGTAACCCAAGCCCTGCGAGGACGCCACGAACTCGCCGACCACCGCACCGATCAGCGCGATGGGGAACGCGACGCGCAGGCTGGTGAGCAGCCAGGTCATCGCCGAGGGAAGGTACAGGCCGGCGATGATCTGGCGCTGGCTCGCACCCATCAACCGGAACTGGTCGAGCAGGTTGCGATCGATGCGCCGGGTGGCGTTCCACACGTTGTAGAAGATCACCCACATGCACGAGAACGTCGCGACGAACACCTTCATGGTGAGATCGACGCCGACCCAGACCACGATGAGCGGGGACAACATGATCTTCGGCGTGGAGTAGAGCATGGAGGCGAACGGCGCGATGACCCGCGAGACGGACTCGTAGATGCCGAAGAGCAGGCCCAGTGTGCTGCCGATCAGCGCACCGATCGCGAAGCCGATGCCGCAGGCGCGCATGGTGTAGGCCAGGTCCGAGAGTAGCTTGCCGCCTTCCATGAACTCGCCGAAGCGTTGGACGACGAGCGTCGGGCTGGAGACGATGAACACGGGGAAGATCCGGCCGCTGACGAACTGCCACGTCGCGCAGAGGACCACCACGATGGCGACCCGGATGCTCCAGAGCCTGACCTGGTCGGCCAGTCGCTCCCGGCGTCGGTCCCGCTCCTCGGCAGACGCCGCCGTACCGGACGACGGCCTGGACACCGACTTGGGCGCCACTGTCGTCATGAGACTTCCCTCCCGCCGCGGGGCGCGGCAGTCATGGTGTGGTCGCCGTCGCGTTCGGCGGCGGAGTTGCTCAGAGCGACACCGTCCGCGGACAGGTTGCCGGCGATCGTCTTCCACAACCTGGCTTCGTGCACCGCGTACGCGGGCGCCTGCCGAAGCTCGAAGGCCGAGACCTTGCGCGGGAGGTCCTCGAGCTGGTCGATCTGGTCGATCGTGCCCGGTGCTCCCGCCATGGCGACCACCTCGTCACCGAGGGTCAGCGCCTCGGAAAGGTCGTGGGTCACGAAGATCGTGGTGAGATCGGTCCCCTCGATCCTGGACTTCAGGAACTCCTGCATGCGCACCCGGAGCACGGCGTCGAGGGCGCCGAACGGCTCGTCCATGAGCAGCAGCGCCGGCTCGGTGACCAGCGTGCGCGCGAGCTGGACGCGCTGACGCATGCCTCCGGACAGCTCCCGTGGGTAGGCGTTGAGCCAATCGCCGAGACCGACGCTCCCGGCCATGTCGGCCGCCCTGTCGCGCCGCTCCGCTCGCGGCACGGCGTTGATCTTGAGTGGAAGCGCGATGTTCCCCAGGACCGTCTTCCAGGGCAGCAACGTCTCCCGCTGGGTGACGTATCCGATCCCGGGGTGGAGCTTGCTCCATTCCTTCCCCTGGTACCGGAACACGCCACTCGTGACTTTCAGCAGGCCCGAACACACGTGCAGGAGTGTGGACTTGCCACACCCGCTGGGTCCGACCACGCATACGAAGCGTCCCTTGGACACGGTGAGGTTGATGTCCATCACGGCGGGACGGACGGTGCCCTTGCCGGGGTAGGCCACCGTCACATCCTCGAACTCCACCACGGGCACCTCTGTGTTGCCGGTGTCGGCGACTTGAGGCGAAACGTCGCCCAATTCTCAGCCCTCCTCAACGTGTCCTCGGCTGCTTGAGCAGCCGGGAACGCGTTCTCCGATCGGGTTATTGGCATCCACTAACGGTTGCTGTCTCATGCTGTGTCGGCTGCCGGAGTCTGACCGAGCCATCGCCCGATCACGTATCGGTCCAGGTCACGTCGGTGATGGTGTCAGGTGTATACAGATTACTGATGCCGGAACCTGTGTCAAGGGTTACATCGGTATTGCCGTCGCGTCACAAGCGGCTGTCGTGGGAGAGCTGTGCGCTGCCCGCGGAGCGGTCGTTGCGGACCGGTTCGATCTCGCGAGACAGGCACTAGCCGAAATTCTGGCAACTGTATACTCTTTCGCGTATTGCAGCCTGACTTGGAGGTCGGAATGACACTGCAGCTGCGCGGCACCTTCTCGCCGAACCCGCGGGTGGCGCCGCTTGTCGACGGCACCATTCAGCCCAAGGGCATTGAGATCACGTGGGAGGGTGGCCAGGCGGGCGACCTGCATTCGATGCACCTTCGTGACAGCGCGCACGACGTGTTCGAGTTCTCCATCTCGAACTTCATCGTCACTCGCCAGCGGCCGAAGGACCTGTGGGACTGGGTGATGATCCCGGTCTTCGCCAGCAAGGCCACACTGGGGCTGAATACGTGGGTGAACACCGGCGCGGGCATCGAGAGCGGCGCCGACCTGAAGGGCAAGAGATTCGGGATCCCCGACTACACGATGACCGCGGGTCTGTGGTTCCGCGCTCAGCTCGACGTGCTCTGGGGCATCCGCTCCCAGGAGATCGACTGGTATATCGGCCGGCAGGGCGAAGAGAGCCACGGTCGCCAGATGGGCTTCGAAGCGAATCCCCCCAAAGGGGTGACACTGCATTGGACCGGCGCCGGCGATGTGAATCGCATGCTGCAGACCGGCGAACTCGACGCCTCGTTCCCTGCGGGCGGGACCGTCATTGACACATCGACCGGCAAGGTGGCCCGGCTCTTCCCGGACGGAGGCCGCCGGTTCATGGCGGACTTCCGGCAGAAGACCGGCTTTCTGCCGGTCAACCACGCCGTGCTCGTGCAGCGCCGCCTGGTCGAGAGGGAGCGGTGGGTGCCCGAGGCGCTCTTCGAGGCGTTCGAGGCCGCCAAGCAGGAGGCGTACCGGCGTGACCGCGCGAGCGCCGGGGTGTTCCGCGAGGAGAACGGCGACATGGACTGGCAGGCTTCCGCCTTCGGCGTCGACCCCTTTCCCTATGGATTGGCCGCCAACAAGGCGATGCTCGACATGGCCGCGCGGCAGTCGAACCTCGACGGGCTGACAACCGATCGCTGGGACGTCGAACAATTCGTCGCGGAGAGCCTGCGCGACACATGAGGCCGTGCCGTCGGCACGGCACGGCCGATCGGTCGGCGACGCGCTCGAAACGTGCACATTCGGCCCGTTTCGGCTTCGGTGTCCCACCGACGCCCCGGCGGCAGGCGCGGTGGGACAGGTTCTCAAGTCTCGAGCCGGGACCACCGGGCCTCAGGCGATGGAGTTCGCCATGTCGGCCACGTTGCTTTCCTCGGGCGTTCGGGGGAGGGGGGTGTCCGAGGTCGCACCCAGCGAGGCATTCTTGCTCAGACCCGGGCTGCCCGCCTGCCACACGTCACGTGTGATCGGCGAGCCCTCCAGCAGGCGGGGCCGGTGGTCGGGGTCGACGACGTCGTGCTCGGTGCAGAACTCGAAGGAGATGCCGGTCATGGGATCGGCGATGTAGACGCTGATCGAGCCGGACGCGGCGTGCCGGAGCACGTCCTTCTGTAGTTGCGCGCCCTGACGCAGCGCGATGTTCCTGGCTCGCATCACGTCGTCGATGTTCTCCACGAGGATGCAGAAGTGGTCCATGGACGCGGCGCGCTGAGGGCTCGAACGGAAGATGCCAAGTGAATGGTGATAGTTGTTCGCCGACCGCATGAACACCGCATTGCGCTTGATCCAATCCGACGCCCGGAATCCGAGGAGGTCGGCATAGAAGCGATGCGCCGCGACGGGGTCGGCGGAGAACCACACCGCGTGCAGCATCTCCGTCATGCGGACGGCGTCCTGGGCCGGCTTCACGGCACGGGACAACATGTCGGTGTAGACATCGACCTCGACCCCGTCGGGGTCGGTGAACCGCAGACCGCGGTCGATCCCGTCGCCCTCCAGATCGCCGACCTCCTCGAACCGGATGCCGCGCTCGTCCAGCCGGTTCGCGACATCGGACAAGGCTTCATCGCCCGCGAGCTGGAAGCCCACGCGCAACAACCCGCGCCTGTGCTGGTTCTCCTCCAGTCGCAGCCAATGGTGATCGTAACCGCCGCCGAGGAAGCTCGTTCCTTGCGCGGAGTCGTGCACGGTGAGATGGCCGACGTTCGCATAGAACTTCGTCGACTCGGCGAGGTCCGGGACGCCCATCACGACGTATCCGAGGCGCTCCACTGACTGCTCCATGATTGCTCCCATTTCCGCCATTACGGCTTGATTTGCTGTCGTGTGGGTGATTCTCGTCGTTCTGTAGCGGTGTGGCCAGTAGGGACGCCGCCTGTGGGCAACGCGAACAGCGGGCCGGGGCGGAGCATTCGCCCTGACGCGGCTCACCCGACGACCTCTTGACGTGCGCAGAGTTGTCACTAGACTGTATACAGTTTCCGGGTTAGTCAAGGGCTGAGTGCCCCGATCGGCCGATTCCGGTCTACTCGATCACCGCGCCGCTTTTCCTTTAGGAACTGTCATGACTCTTCTGCTTGATGACCGCTCAGTGAGCAGCGTGCTCGATCCGGCCTCGCTCGTCGAGGCGATCGAGCATGCCATCCGGACCGACGCAGAGGTCCCCGCCGATGTGCCAGGACGGATGAACCTCTCGGGTGGTGGCCGGTTCTTCCGCATCATGCCCGCGGTGGTGCCCCATTCGGGCGTCATGGGCTTGAAGACGTTCTTCGGCGGCAACGGCGTGGGCGTGCGATACCTGATCATGCTCGCCTCCATTGAGACCGGCGAGGTCCTGGCGATGATGGATGCCTGTTACCTGACGGCGGCGCGGACCGCCGCGACGAGCGCGATAGCCGCGCGGGCCCTGGGGGTCAAGGCGACGCGCCTGGGCGTGCTCGGGTCCGGCCTGGAGGCCGAGGCTCATCTGCGCACGTTCGCCGCGGTGAGCGAGATCGATGAGATCAAGGTGTTCAGCCCGAACCCGGAGAGCCGGGAGCGGCTCGCCGACCGCCTACGCGAGGAGCTCGACCTGCCGGTGGCGCCGGCTGTCACGGCCGCAGAAGCCTGCGCCGGGGTCGGCCATGTCATCACCGCGACGAACACCGGCTATGGAGGCCCGATCGCATGTGAGTCCGGCTGGCTCCCGTCCGGGCTGCACATCAGCGCGATCGGCTCCACACATCGCGACCTTCGTGAGCTCGACACGGCCGTCTTCAGTCGTGCGGGAACCCTCGTCTTCGACGCTGATCCGGAGCAGATCGCGGATGAGTCCGGCGACATCCGCCGGTTCGTCGAGGAGGGCGGCGGCCTCGGCTCCGTCCTGCGCCTCAGCGACCTGCTCCAAGGCAAGGCCGCGCTCCCTGAGGACGCGCAGGGAGACCTCACCATCTTCAAGTCCGTCGGCACCGCTCTCCAGGACATGGTCGCCGCCGAGCTGGTATACCGACGCGCGGTCGAGGCCGGTCTCGGAGGGACGTGGGACGAGCTGGCCATACCCAAGAGCCGCCGGTGACCGTCGCAGCACGCTTCCACCCATATTTGTGACAAGGAGAACCAACCACACCATGACGATCGCCATCGGTAAGCACGAAGTGCGGGACTGGGCTCATGAACACTTCCATGGGGTCAACAACGTGGTCATCCCGAGCTTCTCGGCCGACCTGACCCACCTGAACGAACCCGGCATCCGCCATGACATCCGGCGGGTGATCGAGCTCGGCTTCACGGGCACATTGCTCGTCAGCGAGGTCAACATCACGCTCGACGAGTACGTCCGCTTCACGGAGATCGCCCAGGACGAGGCGGGCGATCGGCTCAACCTGATCTTCCATGCGTCGTTCAACACCCTGGAGGAGAACATCGCCGCCGCGCGGCGTGCCGCGGCGGCGGGAGCCCGTCTCGCCCTGCTGTCCTACCCGCCGTGCTTCTATCCGAGGTCCCTGCAGGAGCTCTACGACTACACCAAGGCGTTCTGCGACGCGACCGACCTGGCCGTCATCCTCTTCCCGATGACGCATTGGGGCTTCGAACGTCTCCACTCCGCCTCATTGCCCGTCGACATGCTCACGGACCTGGTCGACGCCGCGCCGAACGTCGTCTCGGTGAAAGCAGAAGGCGGGTTCCCGTCGGTGGCCGGCTTCGCGCACGCCTGGCATCGGCTCTCGGAGAAGGTGCTGATCACTATGCCGATCATCCAGGAGGCCATCGCGCTGGCCGCACTCGTCCCTCTGCGGGTGATCGCGACCTCGAACACCGAATACTATGGCGACACCGCTCCGCGGATGCTGGCCTTGGCCCAGGAGGGCAAGATCGACCAGGCCATGGACCTGCTCTGGAAGATCGCCCCCGCATGGCGGGCCAACGGCAACGTCGCACCGGTCCCGCACGCCCACTCCGTGAACCGGGCCGCGTGGAAGTATCAGGCGTGGCTGGCGGGCTTCAACGGCGGGCCCATGCGTGTCCCGGCGAATCGGCTGCACAGCGGCGAGATGGCGGCCTTCCGGCGCGCGCTGGTGGACTCGGGGCTCTGGGTGACCCAGGACCCCGACGAGGACTATTTTGTCGGGCGCAATCCGCAGTGAACGTGTGGTGCGAGCGACATGGGACCGCGTCCCTGTATCGCTGAGACGGATCCGGGTAGCTGGACGGTGGCGCTTCCATGCTTTGGCAACTGTATACGCTTGAGACTATATACTTGAGGGGTGGCCAAGAATAATGAGAGAGCGCCGAAGAAGTCGACATCCTCTCCTATGAGCGGCAAGACACTTGGCAGTCTCGACCAGACATCGGTCACGAGCAGGGGTGCCGTTCCCCGTACGACGCTCGGGGATCATGTCTACGAGCGGGTCCGTGACGCCATCATTCGAGGAGAGATCCCGGCCGGCACCGAGATCAACCAGGTCGAGCTCGCCAATGCCCTGAGCGTGAGCCGTGTTCCGGTGCGTGAGGCCCTCCGGCGGCTCCAGGCAGAACGTCTGCTCGACGCGAATCCCTTCCAGCGTTACGTTGTCACGAAGCTCTCTCCGGAGCAGGTGCTCGAACTGTTCGACCTGCGCCAGACGCTGGAGACCTTCGCCGCGCTCCGCGCTCGATCGCGTGCGGACTTCTTCGAATCCGACCTCCCGGCGGCGCGGGCCCTTGCCCGTTCCATGGATCTGGACATGTCGGCGGAGGAGTGGCTGCAGACGGACATGCAGTTCCATCGCCTGCTCTACGGCCGTGACGCCGCGGCGTCCTCCATCATCGACGAGGTGCGGTTCCGGATCTACCGTTACGTGCACCTCGCGGGTCCCGACCTCCCACGTCGCGAGGAGGTGCTCGTCGAGCACGAGGCCATCCTCGACGCCCTCGAACGGGGCAGCGATGACGAGATCCGCGCCCTGATCGAGACTCATGTCGGGCACACGCGCGACCGGCTCGTTCGCATGGGCTCGATCGAGGACGACGGCGAGTAGCCGGACGACTGAGGGGGACGTGCCGCTTGGGCCTTCGGCTTGGCGGCCTCCATTCCTCCAGGCCCGTCTCTCCCACCCGAGTCTCTTGGCAGTAATGAGGGGGCATGTCTATATTTTTCTCTGCGAACTGAATACACTATTCTGTTGAGAGGATCCTGTGAGTATTAGCGAGCGCCGGGTCGGCACGTTGGGCAGCGAGCTCACGTTCGCGGGTCAGGCAACGCGGGCCCTGCTCGGCCACCGGCCGGGGCTGGGCCGACCGGAATACTTCCCGACGATGGACAGCGTCGTCACCGCGGTGCTCGACGGCGGAGTCGACGTCGGGGTGCTGACGTCCGAGACCTCCAACACCGCGTGCACCGAGACCGCCGCTCGCATTCTCGCCGGAGAGAGACTCTTCGTCAGCGACGAGATCGTGGTGCCCTACCACTGCGCGCTCCTGGGCAAGCCGGGCAGCCGGCTGGAGGACATCAAGCATGTCGGCGGACACGGCTCCATCCGGCAGTGCCGGCGTTTCCTGGAGGAGCGACTGCCTGCCGCGACCGTAGAAATCCACCGGCAGAACTCTGTGGCCGCGGCGCGAGAGGTGCTCGAGAGCGACGGCGCGATGGCGGTGATCGGCACCGAGGCCGCAGCGCGGGCGCTCGGATTGGAGATCATCGAGCGCGACATCGACGACGGCAGCGCTGGAGGGTGGTGGGCACTCACCTCCGCGCTGGAAGTTTCGCCGGGCGCCGACCACCTGGCGGTCCGCGTCGATGGCGGCAGTGAACTCGATGAGGCTCTCGCGCTCCTGTCCTCTCTCGGGCTGGTCGTGCGCACGATCACGAACGCGCCCAGCGGCGAGATCTTCCATTACCGATACCTGCTGATCCTGCGGACGCGGAGCAGCGAGCCCCTCACCGGCCAGGAGATCGAGGCCTTCGGCTCCCGGGTGGTCGGCATCTTCACCACGTCCACCGTTTCTTGACCATTCCACCCGCCGATATGGCGGGAATGACCATGGAGGTGACATGTCCGACTTCGACGGAGCGGATGTTCTCGAGGACTACATCAAGCAGTGCACGAACTGGGGGCGCTGGGGCGAGGACAACTCGCTGGGAACGATGAACTATGTCGGTCCGGAGGAGGTGAGGCGGGCCGCAGCCCTTGTCGAGCATGGCCTCACCATCTCCTGCTCGCTCCCTTACGACCAGCGAGGTCCCCAGACCGGAAGCCTGCGTGCCAACCCGCGCAACGTGATGACGGCGACGGGGGCGGATCATCTCGCCGGAGCACAGGACATCCTCCCGGCCGGATTCGGCCCGGCCAAGGGTTACGGGCGCTCCGACGACATCCTCATCGTGCCCAACCAGGCCGGCACCCAGTGGGACTCGCTCTCCCACATCTTCTGGAAGGGGAGGATGTTCAACGGGCACTCCGCGGGCCTCGTCTCTTCCAGCGGGGCGGCCAGGAACGGCGTGGAGAACTACGCAGGTAAGTTCGTGATGCGAGGCGTGCTGCTCGACGTGGCCCGGCACCTGGGCGTGGACGCTCTCGAGCCCGGTTACGCGATCTCGGTCGAGGAACTTGAGGCCACCGCGGCAGCCGAGGGCGTGCGGATCCAGCGAGGGGACGCGGTACTCATCCGCACCGGCTTCCTCCAGGCTCGCCGGCACGCGTGGGGCGACTACGCGGGCGGTGCCGCCCCCGGGGTCTCGCTGCACACCGCCCCGTGGTTTCACGCCCAGGAGATCGCCGCGGTCGCCTCGGACACCTGGGGCGTCGAGGTTCGTCCCAACGAGATCGACTGCTTCCAGCCTTTCCACGTCGTGGCACTGGTCCACATGGGCTTGGCCATTGGCGAGATCTTCGACTTCCAGGAGCTCGCGGCCGCGTGCGCCCAGTACGGGAAGTACGAGTTCCTCTTCACTGCGCCCGCGCTGCCCATCACCGGCGCGTCCGGGTGTCCCGTCGGTGCCATCGCGGTGTTGTGAGGCACCGGCTGCCGTCCTGACCCTCCAAGAGAGCCCGTAAGAGAGAAGGAATCGATGACCGCGCCGGCCACGCCCGCCCTTGCCCCGCAGCTCCCGGCCATCCCGTCAACACTGCTGGTCGGAGGGCGCTGGCGCCCGGCAGTCGGCGGGGCGACGTTTCCGGTGGACAACCCCGCGACCGGTGAGACGCTGATCGAGGTCGCCGACGCCGACGCGCAGGACGCGCTGGACGCGATCCGGGCCGCCTGTGACGCGCAGCCCGCCCTGGCCGTCCTGTCGCCCGCCCGGCGCGCCTCGTTGCTGCGCCGGGTCGAGGCCGCGTTGCGGGAGCGTGAGGACGAGCTCGCCCTGCTCATCACCCTGGAGATGGGTAAGCCGATCATCGAGTCTCGCGGGGAGGTGGCCTACGCCGCCGACTTCTTCGGCTGGTTCGCCGACGAGGCCCTACGGATCGGAGGCGATTATCGCCTGTCACCCAGTGGACTGACCCGCATCCTCGTCCAGCACAGATCGGTGGGGCCGTGCCTGCTCGTGACACCGTGGAACTTCCCTTTGGCGATGGGGGCGCGCAAGATTGCTCCCGCGCTCGCCGCCGGCTGCCCGTCGGTGCTCAAACCGGCCGAGCAGACGCCTCTGACGAGTCTGCTCCTCGCGCGGATCATCGAGGAGGCTGGTGCCCCCGCGGGCGCGGTCAACGTCGTCACCACCTCCCGTCCCGCCGCGGCCGTCGGCGCCGTGATCCGGTCCGGGCTCGCCCGCAAGCTCTCGTTCACCGGATCGACCGAGGTGGGCAAACTGCTCCTGGCCCAATGCTCCGCCCACGTCATGAGGACCTCCATGGAGCTCGGCGGGAACGCGCCGTTCATCGTGTGCGAGGATGCCGACCTCGACGCCGCGGTCGAGGGCGCATTGCTGGCCAAGATGCGTAACGGCGGCCAGGCGTGCACGGCGGCCAACCGGTTCATCGTCGCGGAGCGTCTTGCCCGCGAGTTCACCAGCAGGCTGGCCGGCCGCATGGGAGAGATGACGGTCGCCGCCGGCTGGCAGGACGGCGCCGAGGTCGGTCCGCTCATCGATGACGCGGCGGTGGCGAAGTTCGAACGCCTGATGGCCGACGCTCTCGACCGGGGCGCGGTGATCGAGGCGGGGGGCGGACCGGCGAACGGCCGGTTCGTGGAGCCCACCGTCCTGAGCAACGTGGTGCCCGGAACGGCCCTGCTCGAAGAGGAGATCTTCGGGCCGCTGGCGCCGATCACGACCTTCCGCGAGGAAGCGGAGGCGGTGAGCGCGGCCAACGGCACCCCCTACGGACTGGTGAGCTACGTGTACACGCGCGACCTGCAGCGCGCGCTGCACATGGTCGACAACCTTGCCAGCGGCATGGTCGGGGTCAACGTCGGCGTCGTGTCGAACGCGGCCGCGCCCTTCGGCGGCATCAAGCAGTCCGGGCTCGGGCGCGAGGGCGGCCTCGAAGGCATCGCCGAGTACCTCGACACGACCTACGCGGCGCTTCCGGCCTGAGGACGGACGTGCGTGCGTCGAGCCGGAACGGAAAGCAAGCAGCAACTGGCAGGTCAAGGAGGCAACGAATGGCGATGCGCATCGTGGGGTTGCGCCATAGCGACGGATCAGTCCACGTGGGGACCCTCACGGACGACGGTCTTCAGGTCGCAGTCCTCGCAGGACTGGAGGAGTTCTGGGCTGAACCTCGACGCTGGCTGGCCGGTGAGCGGGCCATCGGCCAGACGGAGGTCATCCTGCCGCTGGACGATGTCGAACTCGTCCCTCCGGTGCTGCCCGGCGCGAAAGTCATCTGCATCGGGCTGAACTACCTCAAGCACCTCGCGGAGGGACCCTACGCGAGCGACGGTGCGCCCCGACACCCCACCCTGTTCGCACGATGGCCGAGCTCGCTCACCGTCGGAGGCGCGGGTATCCCGGTGCCGTCCGACGAGGCCGGTGTGGACTGGGAGGGTGAGGTGGCGGCCTGGGTCGGCGAGACCCTCGTCGACGCCACGCCGGAGAAGGCCCTGGCGGCCGTGGTCGGCTATTCCGTGTTCAACGACGTGACCTCGCGCCGGGCGCAGAAGCTCACCTCCCAGTGGACACTGGGCAAGAACGGAGACCGTTCCGGTCCACTCGGACCGCTGGTGCCCGCTGCCGAAGTGGGCGACCTGCGTGACGGGCTCACGGTGGAAACGCGGGTGAACGGCACGGTGGTGCAGCAAGGCCGTACCGACGAGATGGTCTACACGGTCGGCGACACGCTCTCGCTCATCAGCCGGACCCTGACCCTTCGCCCCGGCGACCTGCTCGCCACCGGAACCCCGTCCGGGGTCGGCTACACCCGCACACCACCGTGGCTCCTGCGACCCGGCGACGAGGTAGAGGTCGAGGTGGAGCGCCTCGGCGTGCTGCGTAACCCGATCGTGGCCAACCAGGCGCGCCACAAGGCGCCGCCCTCGGGCGCGTCCGTATGAGCGCCTCTCGGGGATCTCGTGGATCTCGGGGGTCCGAAGCGGCCGGGCCGCTCAAGGGCGTGCTCGTGGTCGGCCCCTCGCGCGCCTCGACAGATCGGTGTCATGGACCGGCGTCATGGGCCGCTTCGGGCTCGGCGCCGACGTGCTCGGAGAGCTCAATCCGCGGCTCGTGCAGCTGTCGATCACCGGCTTCGGCCACGACGGCGGCCCGCCGGGTCTGGGGCGAGGGGGGGCTGATGTCCTTGACCGGATCGGTGCCGGATGACCCGCAGTGGTTCGGGACGCTCGCTGGCGTGTACGGCGCCTATGGCGTCCCGGCGCTACGCCAGCGGGAGTCGACCGGACGAGGCCAGGTCGTACGCTGGGTATGGCGATGAACGCCCAACGTGCCGCGTCACGTGACCCGGTCGAGCGGGCCTTCGCCGGCTGGGGTGCCGATGACCTGCTCGAACGGCTGCACGAGATGGGCATCCCGGCTGGCCGGGTGCGCACCCTGGACGAGGTCTGCACCTGGGAGCAGACCCTGAGCCAGGGCGCGCTCATCGATGTCACGCACGAGACCCTGGGCACGCTCACGCTGCCCGGGCCACCGTTGCGCTGCTTCGAACCGTCCAGGCAGGAGCGCACCTGGATCAGGCACCGGCCGCCGCCCATTCTCGACCAGTACCGGGAGCCGGCGCTGCGCTGGGTCGGCGCCGAGGCCTCATGATGCGCCCGTTGGGAGCCCTCGAGCTGATCGAGGCGAACGCCGACCCGGGATCCTGGCACTCGTGGGACGTTCCCGTCGTGCCCGCTGACCGGGACCCCCTGTACGAGCAGGCACTGACGCGGGCTCGGGAACGGTCGGGAACGGACGAGGCCGTGGTCACCGGCCGGGCCCGGATCGGGGGGCACGAGGTGGCGCTCATCGTCAGTGAGTTCCGCTTCCTCGGCGGGTCGATCGGTCGTGACGCGGCCGGGCGCATCGTGGCGGCCGTGCGCCGCGCGACGGCCGAGCGGTTGCCCCTCCTCGCCGCGACCTCCTCCGGAGGCACCCGCATGCAGGAAGGCACGCCGGCCTTCGTCACGATGGTGGACATCTCCCGAGCTGTCGTCGAGCACAAGGCGGCCGGGCTGCCGTACCTGGTGTATCTGCGGCACCCCACTACGGGAGGGGTGTTCGCGTCGTGGGGGTCCCTCGGGCACGTCACCGTCGCGGAGCCGGGCGCGTTGATCGGCTTCCTGGGCCCCTCGGTGTATGAGGCGATCGAAGGCCATCCGTTTCCCGGTGGTGTGCAGGTGGCCGAGAACCTGGTCGCCAAGGGGATCATCGATGCGGTCGTGCCCCCTGACCGGCTGGTCGAGATCGCCACGAAGGCACTCGCTTTGCTGGCCGGGCCCGTGCGCGGGTCCCGGCCACGGATTTCGGACACTTCTGTGGCGGTATGCCCGAGGGATCCCTGGGACTCGATCCGGCTCAGCCGTCATCCTGACCGTCCAGGGGTCCGTGAGCTGTTGCGCATCGGGGCCGACAACGTCGTCGCCCTGTCGGGGACGGGTGCGGGTGAGCCCGGCCGGCACATGGTGTGCGCCCTGGCCTCTTTTCAGGGGGTCGGGT
Organism: Nonomuraea insulae; assembly: GCF_042656245.1. Classification (NCBI taxonomy): domain Bacteria; kingdom Bacillati; phylum Actinomycetota; class Actinomycetes; order Streptosporangiales; family Streptosporangiaceae; genus Nonomuraea; species Nonomuraea insulae. The sequence continues at coordinate 57,064 of NZ_JBHSPA010000016.1, read as the reverse complement.
GCGTGCTGATCGGTCAGGACCGACGTGCTCAGGCTGGTGGCGGCTCGCTCGGCCCTGACGATCTGCGTGCCGCGCGCCGCGGCATTCATGTCGCCCAAGAGCTGGGGCGGCCGTTGGTCTGCGTCATCGACACCCCCGGCGCCGAGCTTTCTGCGGCGGCGGAGGAGCGGGCTCTCGCCGGCGAGATCGCACGGTGCCTGGCCGACCTCGTCCAGCTCACCGTGCCCTCGGTGTCGGTTCTCCTGGGGGAGGGCTGCGGCGGGGGAGCACTCGCCCTGCTGCCCAGCCAGGTGTGCATCGCCGCCGAGCACGCGTGGCTGTCGCCGCTGCCGCCAGAGGGCGCGAGCGTGATCCTGTACGGCGACACCCGGCTGGCGGCCGACACGGCACGCAGGCAACGTGTCGGCTCCCACGATCTGCTCGTGGACGGGGTCGTGCGGGTGGTCGTGCCCGAACCCGTTCCCGCACATGAGAACCCCGAAGACTTCTGCAGGAGGGTGTCGGCGGCGATCGGGTCGCAGCTTCACCAGCAGCTCGCCCACCTTCCGCAAGATCGTGGAACCGGATGGCACGATCGGTGCGGGGCCGCGGCCAGACCGATGCCGGAGTGAGTCGGCGTGGCAGCGGCCTTCTGGGCGCGCACTGCTTGTGCCGCTCGAAATTCGAGCCTGGGGTGTGAGCTGGGGCTTCTGTGCCGTCGGCGGCGATGGTGACGTCGTGGCTACGGACCTGCGCGGCGATGGCCACGCAGGCCCCCGCCCCTGTCGGCGCGTGATCGTCCCTGGCTGAGGCGATCTCGATGCTCCGCTCGATCAGCCGCCGGTCCAGGTTCGCCGCGATCAGCCGAAACCGACCAGGGTGCCCTTGGCGAACGGCGGCCGTTCAGTGTTCAGGCAGTCCAGCACCGGCTGCCAGCGCCGGTCCATCAGGGTGGCCTCGATCACCTCATCGTCGGAGACCCCCACGTAGGCCTGCAAGATGATCGCCAGCTGCTCGGCCCGGGAGGGCTCCACCGGCGGCTGCCACGTTCTGGGGCGCATGAATCACGGATCCTCTCCCCGCCGGCGGCCAAAAGGGCAGGGTAGACCCGGCGATGATGGCGTCGTAGTCGATGAGCAGCCCTTCGGCGAAGGAGCGCAGGGGCTGCAGATCGCTAGCGCGGACTTGGTTGGAGGGGGATGAGTCGGCTGTGGAAGGCGAAGGCGACCGCTTGGGCTCGGTCGCGTAGGCCGAGTTTGGTGAAGATGCTGCTGACGTGCGCCTTGACGGTCTGTTCTGCGATGAACAGCGCGGCGGCGATCTCGGTGTTGGACAGCCCTTGCGCCATCAGAGTCAGCACGTGTCTTTCGCGCGGGGTCAGGACGTCGAGTTGCGGGGAGGGGGTGGCGTTCACCGCTCGCGCCCGGGTGAAGTCGGCGATGAGGCGGCGGGTGATGGAAGGCGACAGGAGGGCGTCACCGGCGGCGATCACCCGGACAGCGGCGGTCAGTTCCTCGGGCCTGGCGCCCTTGAGCAGGAATCCGCTGGCGCCGGCCAGCAGCGCGTCGTAGACGTATTCGTCGACGTCGAAGGTGGTCAAGATGAGGACCCGCGGCGCGCGGCGGCCGGCCATGAGGTGCTGGGTGGCCTGCAGCCCGTCCATGTGGGGCATGCGGATGTCCATCAGGACGATGTCGGGGTGCAGGCGCTCGGACAACTCGATCGCCTGCCTGCCGTCGCCGGCCTCGCCGACCACGTCGATGTCGTCTTGTGCCTGCAGGATGGCCGCGAAACCGGCCCGTACCATCGCCTGGTCATCGGCGATGATCACCCGGATCGTCATGGTTTGTCTCCTTGGTCACGGCCGGCAGGGGTATCCAGGCGCTGACCTGGTATCCGCCGTCCAGGGTAGGTCCGGCCCGCAGGGTGCCGTCGGTCAGGTTCAGCCGTTCGCGCATGCCGACCAGTCCGTGTCCGGCCGGTTCACGGCCGGTCGCGGGCCTGGCTTCGGGCGCAGGCCGGTTGACCACTGACACGCGCAGGCCGTCGGTCTCACGCGTGAGGTCGACCTGGATGGCTGCGCCGGGCGCGTGCCGGGCGGCGTTGGCCAGCGCTTCCTGGATCACCCGGTAGGCGATCAGTTGCCGGTCGGCGGGCAGGGCGTCGGACATGGCGCCGGGTGGGAGGTCGACGGCCAGCTCCACGTCGCTGCCCGCGGCCCGGTGAGCGGCGATCAGCTCGTCCAGCCGGGACAGGTCGGGCTGCGGTTCGTATTCGGGCCGGCCCGTGCTGCCGCGTAGCGCGCGCAGCAGGCTGCGCATCTCGGTCAGGGCTTGTCGTGCCTCGTCGGCGACCTGGGTGAACTCGGCCGCGGCGGCGTCGGGGAGGCCGGTGAGACGGTAGGTCGCGCTGTCGGCTCGGGTCGTGATGACGGACATGTGGTGGGCCACCACGTCGTGCAGCTCCCTGGCGATCCGTGCCCGCTCCTCCAGCAGTACGCGCTCGGCCCGCACGACTGCGGTCGCGCGTTCGTGTTCGAGCAGGTCGCCGTGAGCCTGTTGCCGGTCGCGGGTCAGGACGCCGACCACCCATATCAGCGCGGTTACGGCGATCATGGAGAGCTGGTCGCCACCGACGATGTGGCCGGTGGTGGCCAGGTTGGCCACCAGGCCGAGCAGGACGGCTGCCAGCCACAGCGTGAGCGAGGTCAGGAAGGAGCGCCGCAAGGTGACCAGGAGCAGCACCCAGCACAGCGTGATCAGGACCGTCGGCGGCCAGGGCAGTTCCCCCCAGCCGCTGTCGGCGGTGAGCCTGACGATCAGGACCGCGGCCGTCAGGGCCACGACGGCGGCGCTCAGCGGGGCGTAAACGGCCACCACGATGGCCGCCAGCATCGCCACGAGCAGCCACACGGCGAGCCCGCCGCCCAGCCGCGGCTCGGCTGTCGAAAGCCACCGCGGCACCTGCCCCCAGCCCACGACCACGGCGGCCGCGACCAGCCAGGCTTTGCTGCGACGACTGGTCCACACCGGCTCCCGCCAGCGCGGGACCAGCCCCCTGACCAGCGAGTATAGAGTCACCATGGCAGGCTATCCGCTGGCCGGCGAGCCGACGATCGATGCTTGGGCGTGCTGGCCGGTAGGACGGCGGCCAGCACGCCCGCGACGCCCGACAGCGCCACGAAGGCGATCACCTGCGCCACCGACCGGGATGCGACACAGCGCGTCCTCGGCCATGGTTTGCATGGCCGCCCAGCCGAACAGCGCACCCACGACCGCGCCGATCAGCGCACCCACGACCGCGCCGATCAGCGCGCCGATCAGCGCGCCGCTCAGGCCCAGAACCAGCGCCTCGACCGACAGCATGCCGCGCAACTGCGCCGTGGTCGGGTCCAGCGCGCGCAGCAGCGCCGACTCGCGGGTGCGTTCCCGGATCGACAGCGACCTGCTCACACCCGCTGGTAGAGGGTGATGGCGAAGCGCTGTCCGGAGAACTCCTCCACGTGCTCACCGGCCGCTTTGAGGAGCAGGTCGCCGTCCAGGTACCGGTACAGGCGCCGAGCGCCAGGCCAGGGATGGACCAGGACCAGGAATCCGCCGACGGTTATCAGAGAGCTCAGCCGCTTCGACGCCAGCCGCAGCCGGGCGCCGCCACCCAGGTAGTATAGCATCTCGCCGCACACGACCAGATCGAACACGCCCTCGGGACGCTCGGCCAGCAGATCCATGGCCAGGAAGCGGATCCCGGAACGCGCCGCACCGGCACGAGCGCGGCTCAACGCCCGCTCGGAGATGTCCAGGCCGGTGACGCGAGCGTCGGGGTAAGCCTCGGCCAGCTGGCGGGTGAACAGGCCCTCGCTGCATCCCACATCCAAGATCGTGCGATATCCGGAAGCCGGCAGGACCTCCAGGGTGCGCCGATACTTGAAAAGCTCGTAGCTCTCGGTGGCGTACCCCCACGGGTCGGGATTGCGATGCCACCAGTCGAAGTAGCGGCGCAGGATCCGTCCCTGACCTGGAGCGGGGACAAGGGTGAGCAAGGTGAACACTCCACCGTGCGCCCGGCTGAGCAGCGCGCGGATCAAGCCCACGGCGCTGCTCCCTCGGACATGGCGCACATGTCCCCGTCGGGGCTCTTACTTGGAGATCGCCCGGCGACGGCGGGACGGGCGTGGGTGCAGGCATCGGCGAAGGGCACGTTCACTCCTTGAGGCATGAGGCCGGCATGGCCGTACGCCAGGCCACGCTAGGAATGAAGGACCCGCGGCCACCTGCCTCTGGAGTAGGGGTCGAGGCCCGCGGCCTCGGCCGTTCGGCCGATCCCCGACAAGGCGCTCATCACACCGGCGCCGCGCACGACTCGGTCGCACAGGTAGCGCAGCCGATCGATCTCTGACCTGCGCTGGGAACGGGCCGAGAGGACCGCTACGAGAAGCAGTGCTGGTCACGAACCGCCTGGTGGGCAAGGCGAGCGGACTGACGGTGACGGTCGATTCGCCTGGTCACGAACTAGAAGCGCGGCCGAGGATATCGAGGTCGTCGAGCTGCCCTTCGACCACGTTGGCTACGGGGAGGCCGGAACGGAGCCGGCGTCGAACCACTCCGGCCGCCGGCTGTGGGCCGCCGAGCCTCGGCCGACGGCCACCTGGTCGACCGGGCCGGCGTCCCGGGGTGGAAGCGATGTGAGCAACACGTCGATCGTGCTCAGCCGGGCCGGTTCGAGGATGCTGGGGTGCAGCATGCTCACCACCCGAGGCGAGTCACCGGCGAATCGGGACAGGGTCGGGGGCTCCAGGAGCGCCGGGCAGGTGCGCGCGATGATCTCCCTAGCTTCTGGGACTGTGATCAGCAGGTCGATTGGAGTGTCCACCGACCAAAGGCGTCCGCGGGGGATGGTGGAGGTCCAGTCCTTCCAGGGGCTGTTGGTGTAACCCAGGGGTTCGTTCACCTCGAAGTAGTGATCGAGTCCGTCGCGGCGGAGATGGACGTCGCCGGGCAGGAAGTCGTCGCCGAGGTGGTCGAGCCAGCGGTCGAGCTCGGCCTCCATGCGCGTCCGCACGTCGGCCAGGGCGGGATCGCCGCAGCGGTTGTCCATCTGGTACGGATCGGCGACGTTGTCGTAGAGCAGCCAGGGCCCCTGCGCGGATCGCACGTAGGTGTAGCGGCCGTCGCGGACGCCTCGATACTCGGAGAACCCGGTCCACCGCAGCGAGGAGAAGGCGGCCGGCACGGACAGGAACGCCGTGGACGGAGCGGGATTCCGTGACAAGTCGGCGCCCTGAACCGAGTCCGGGATGGGCAGTCCGGCGAGCCCCAGGAGGGTCGGCATCAGGTCCGGGGAGTTGAACAGGGCCGGGCTGCGGCGCGGGGCGAGCGTTCCCCGGTGGCGGACGAGCAGGGGGACCCGGATCGATTCCTCCCACGGTGAGAGCTTGTACTCCAGCCCCTGCGACCACATCATGTCGCCGTGGTCGGAGGTGAACACGACGATCGTGTCGTTCCCTCCGCCGTGGTCCACCGCCCGGATCAGGTCCCCGAAGCATTCGTCGATGGCCGCGATGTGCGCGTAGTAGCCCCGGAGATCGGCCTCGGCCTGCTCACGCTTGTCCTCTGGAACGTTGGGGCGCAGTTCGAGGTCGCGGTCCCGGTACATGGCCTGGCATTTCGGCGGCGCCGAGTCCAGCGGGAAGTGGGGCGGCCCGTAGGAGAGGGTGAGGAAGTACGGCTGATCGCGACGGCCCTGTACTACACCTGCTGGAACGTCGGAGCCGGCATCTTCGGCAAGTACGGCGCGCTCATCTGGACGAAGATGACCCACGGCGACGTCGAGGTGTACTCCATGATCGGCCTGGTCGGCCTCGCCGCCGGCATGCTGGCGAGCACGTTGTTCATGCGTGTCGTCGACACGAGTGCCCGGCGTGCCTGGACTGTGGTCGGCTCCGTCCTCATCCTGCTCGGATGGGCGCCGATCGCGTTGTTGGGCCCGTCGCAGCCTGCCGTGCTCGCGATCACGTTCCTGTTCGGCGTCGGCAGTCAGTTCGCCGGCGAGCCCCCTGTACAAGGTGTGGTCCCAGGAACTGGTCCCGACCCTGCTGCGCACCTCCAGCCAGGGCCTCACCCTGGCGTTCGCGCGCGTGGTGACCGCACTGGTGGCCGTGGTCGTGCCCACTCTTCTGGTGGCGCATTCGGCCTACGTCTTCGGGGCCGTCCTGGCGCTGGCCGTGGTCGCCGTCGTCATCGGGCAGGCATGGATCCCGCGTCTGCCCAAGGCGCGCGACCTTCAGACTCCGCCGGTCGTCGCGGACCAGCCCACGGCGGCGGTACGGGATGCATAGCCGTGCGGCAGCGGTGGATCAGCCGCGACAACGCCACAAGCCAGAGCCGCTCGGCGTGCCCCCACCGCAGTCGGCCACCGAGTTGACGAGTCCCTTCGCCGGCGGTCAGCCCAGCAAGCCTCTGGCGATCAGCTGGGTCAGGGTTTCGATGGCCTCGTCGTCGTCGCCTCCCGGGCTCTCCGCGAGGCGGTGGTAGCAGAAGGACTCCAGCATGCACGAGATCGCGAGCGCCGCCAGCCGGGCCTTGTCCTCGCTCCCGGCCGCCGGGGTGCCGGTGTCGAGGATGTGGCGCGTCCAGTGCTCCACGTGGCGCTGGCGCAGCTCGTCGTGGATGTGGCGGAAGGTTCCGTTGGACATGGATGCCTGGTAGATGCCGACGATCTCCGGCAGGTGTTCGCGGTAGGTGGACCAGTACGCCCGGACGTGGTGGCGGATGTCGTCGGTCGTGGAGAGCACGTGCTCGTGGCCGAGCTGCTCGACGACGTGGGAGCGCAGCGCCGTCTGGAAGTCACCGGCCAGCGAGGTGAGCAGGGCGTCCTTGTCCTCGAAGTAGCGGTAGAACGACCCCACCGCTTTCCCCGCCTCCGCGGTGATATCGGTGATCTTGATCTCGGCATAGCTCTTGCGGGTCAGCAGACGCCGCGCGGCGTCCTTGAGCTCTGCCTCGGTGCGCTTGGACTTCACCAGATACCTCCCGCCACCGAGATTACTGCTCATAGAACAGCCGGTTGGGCGCCTCGACCAGGATCTGGTGGCGATCTTCGGGGGAGGGCGCCCAGTCGCCCAGCAGGTTCAGCAGCTCACCGGTGTCGCGCTGCCCGTCGGGCAGGTGCGGCCAGTCAGAGCCCCACAGCAGCCGGTCGGGGCGGGCCTCGACCAGCGCGCGGGCCAGCGGCGCCACATCCGTCTTCCACCGGTACGGTCCCGACAGCTTGAGGTAGCAGTGCCCGCCCGCGAGCAGCCGCAGAAGCCCGTCGAGGTCCATCCCGTAGCCCATGTGGTCGATGACGAAGGGGTGCTCGAACACGGTGAGGAAGGGCAGCAGGGTCCGCACGACCGCGCCTGGTGTGTAGAACTGCAGGTGCCAGCCGCGTGGCCGGGCACGCTCGGCCATCGCACGGATGTAGGCGATGAGCTCGTCGGTGGGCCACGACGCGCGGGCGAACAGGTCGAGCCTGATCGCCCGCACCCCCGCCTCATGGAAACGATCGAGCTCGGCGTCGGTCACGGAGTCCTCGATCCGGACCACGCCGCGGCAGCGCGTCCCCACCTTGCGCAGCACGTCGAGCAGCAGGCTGGTGTCGGTGCCGTAGAAGGTCGGCTGCACCAGCACCATCCGCTCGATGCCGAGCCACTCCGTCAGGCGCAGGTACTGGTCGAGCGTCCCTTCGGGAAAGGTGTACAGCGGCTCGGGCACATGTGCGTAACCGGGCTCGAACACGTGGAAGTGGGCGTCACAGCTCAGCGGTGGCATCGTGAAGCCCGGCCGGCTGTTACTCGTCGTGGCACGCAAGGGTGTGGTCTCAAGGGGAGTCATGACGCGTCCTTCGCGGCGGAGTCGATGGCGTGGAAGAGCAGACCGGAGTCCATCCCGGTGATCCGGAGCGGGCAGACGCCGGCGAGACCGGCCGCGGGCATGCCGCCGACCACCAGCAACTTCCCGTGGGCACGGCAGGCCGCGGCCGCGGTGGCGATCGCGTCCAGCACCCGCGGATCGTCGTAGCTGCCGGGCACGCCGAGCTCGGCGGTGAGATCGTTGGCGCCGATCGCGAGCATGTCCACGCCGTCCACCTGGGCGATCTCGTGGGCGTTGGCGATACCCAGAGGGGTCTCGATGAGGATCTGCACCACGGCGGCGGCGTCGAGCGCCGGATTCAGTTCCTTGGCGGGCACCGGACGCATGCCGTACTGCGGTACCTGGGCGGTCTGCGAGCGCTGGCCGCGCGGCGGGAACCGGCAGGCTCGGGCGATCTGCCGCGCCTCGTCGGCCGTCTCGATCCGCGGGGCGACGATGCCGTGGGCGCCGCCGTCCAGGAGCCGGCCGATCATGCCGTATTCACGCTCCGGCACGCGCACCAGCGGCGTCATCCCCAGGCTGTCGGCGGCCGAGCAGAGCTGCGCGGCCACGTCGGTGGACATGGTGGAGTGTTCGAGGTCGACCAGGATCGCGTGGTGGCCGGTCGCGTGCGCCATCCGGACGACCTCGGAGGTACGGCTGCCGCGGATGCCGAGCATGAGCGTCGGCAACCCTCCCCGCAGCCGCTCCAGGAAGGCGTTCACAGGGCGCCTCCCAGGAACAGCGCGCCCATTTCCGGGTCGTCGAGAATCGTCCGGGCGGAGTCGGTCATGAGCACGCGGCCGCTCTCCATGACGACGCCGTGGCCGGCGATCCCGAGTCCGAAGCGCACGTTCTGCTCCACGATGAGCACGGTGACGCCGCTGTCGCGCATGGCGTTCACGGTGTCTGCGACCAGGCCGAGTGAGCGTGGGTCGAGCCCCAGTGACGGCTCGTCCAGCAGCACCATCGCCGGTTCCAGCACGAGCGCCCTGGCGAACTCGACGGTGCGCCGCTGCCCGCCGGACAGGTTCCCCGCAGGCTCGCCGCCCCGCTCGGCGATGATCGGGAAACGCTCGGCGAGCCGGGCCAGACGCTCCTGGAGATACGCCTTCTCACGGCGGCGCAGGTAGCCGCCGAGCAGCACGTTCTCCGTGACGGTCATCGCCGGGAACAGGCCGTTCTTCTGCGGCACCTGCACGATCCCCGCCTTGATCAGCTCGGCGGGGTGCAGGCCGGCGATGTCGCGTTCGCCGAAGCGGATCGCGCCTGAGCGTGGTGCGAGCAGGCCGCTGATGGTCCGCAGCACGGTGGACTTGCCCGCGCCGTTGGGCCCGACGATGCAGGTCACCGAGCCGGGGGCCACGTTCAGGTCGAGCCCCTGCAGCACGTCGCCGCCGCCGTACCCGGCGAAGACGCCGGTCATCGAGATCATTGGGCCGCTCCCGTCAGGTAGGCGTCCAGCACCAGCGGGTCGCTCCGTACCTCTTGCGGAGTGCCGGAGGCGATGCGGCGCCCGCCCGCCAGGACGTGGACCGTGTCGCAGAGCCCCAGCACGAAGGGCATGTTGTGCTCGACGATCAGGAAGGTGGTCCCAGCGCGGTTGAGTTCGCGGATGAGAGCGCCCATCTGCTCAACCTGCGTCGGGTTGATGCCGCCCGCCGGTTCGTCCAGCAGCACCAGGCGGGGCTGGAGCATGAGGATCTGGATCAGCTCGATGAGCTTCTGCTGGCCATACGAGAGCTCGCCGACGGGGAGGTCGCGGTAGTCGGCGAGCCCGACGAGGTCGAGGAGTTCGGCGCCCCTGGCGGCCTGAGCGCCGGTGATCGCCGGAGCCGCCCAGGACCCGTCGGACCCGGCGACGACGTTCCGCAGCACCGACAAATTCGGGAACAACCTGGTGATCTGGTGGGTACGGCCCAGCCCGGAGCGGCTGCGCGCCCACCGGCTGGAGGCGTCGATCCGCCGTCCGTCGAGCAGGATCGTGCCGCCGTCCGGCTTCATCCCGCCGTCGATCAGGTTGAACAGCGTGGTCTTGCCGGATCCGTTCGGCCCGATCAGCCCGGTGATCGAGCCGGGCTCGACGGTGAGGTCCAGCCCGTCCAGGACGGTGAGACCGCCGAAGCGTTTCCGCACATCGGCAACCTCCAGCCGGGCGCCGTCACCGACCGCGAGCCAGGGCGGGACGGCGGCGAGGGCCAGGCGTTTGCCCACCGCGGCCGGGCGTTTTCTGGCCAGCGCCTGCCGTACCCCGGGAATGACGCCCTTGGGGAGGAACAGCAGGACGGCCAGGAGCAGCCCGCCGAAGACGATCAGCCGCCAGGCGCCCGCGGCCGGGCCGGTGAACAGCTGGTTGGTCAGCTGGGAGAACGGTTCCAGCAGGAAGGCGCCCAGCACCGGCCCCCACAGCGTGCCCGGGCCGCCGAGCAGGGCGGCGAGCACGATCATGATGCTGGTGACGACGCTGAACATGGTCCTGGAGTCGAGGAAGCCCAGGTAGTAGCCGTATACGCCGCCCGCGACGCCGATCGGCACGCTGCTGGCCACGAAGGCGGCGAGCTTGGCCGCCGAGGTGTTGACGCCGATGCCCGCGGCCTTCTCCTCATCCTCGCGGATGGCCGTCAGTCCGAGGCCGAATCGGGAGGAGGCGATCGCCTTCGACATCAGGAGCGTCAGGATCAGCAGGCCGAGCAGGCTGTAGTAGAAGGGGCAGAGGGCGTGGTCCCTGCTCCACGCCGGCGCGGGCAGGATCATGCCGTCGTTGCCGTTGGTGACTGCCGTCCAGTTCAGTGCCACGATGCCGAGCAGGTAGAGCATCGCGAATGTGATCATGATGAACGCGTTGCCACGGGCCCGGAAGGTGACCAGGCCGAGGACGGCCGCGAGCGTGCCCGCCGCGAGCCCGCCCAGGGGAGCGGCCAGGAACGGGGAGATCGACCATGCGTCAGCCGTGATGGCGGTGGTGTAGGCGCCGACGCCGAGGAAGGCGCTCTGCCCGAGGGAGATGTAGCCGCTATAGCCGCCCATGATGTTCCAGGAACTGGCCATGACGGCCATCAGGAAGATCAGGATGAGCATGTTCAGGTAGTAGGCGTCGCCCCACAACACGGGCAGCGCCAGGAGGGCGGCGCCACCCGCGACGGTAAGAATCCTCATGCGCTGACCACGTCCTCTCGAACTCGAACGCCGAAGATCCCCTGCGGGCGCAGCAGGAGGGTCAGCACGATGACGGCGAAGGGCATGGCGGTGGCCCACGCCGGTGATCCGTAGGTGGCCGTCAGGGTCTCGGCCACGCCGAGGACCAGCGCGCCGATCAGCGCGCCGCCGAGGCTGCCCATGCCGCCGAGCACCACGATGGCCAGGCCCAGGCCGATCCACTGGTCTCCGGAGTCCGGGGTGAAGGGTGACAGGACCGCCAGGATGGAGCCCGCCGCGCCGGTCAGCGCGACGCCGAAGGCGAAGGCGGCGACGTTGACCCGCTCCACCCGGATGCCGACGAGCTCGGCGCCCTGCGGGTTGGCCGTGGCCGCGCGTACGGCTATGCCCAGCCAAGTGTGGTTGAGCACCACGTACAAGGCCGCCAGCAGGGCCAGCGCGCACGCCGAGCCGTATACCTGGGCCGTGGGGAAGACCAGGTCGCCGAGCCGGATGGAGGCGCGGGCGTAGGAGGTGGCGACGGTGTGGGGTTCATGACCCCAGATGAGGATGGTGATCCCCTCAAGGATCATGGCGAGCGCGAGCGTGGACAGGATGATCGTGCCCTCGCCGCCGCGTTCGGCCCGCTGGACGACGAGCTTGTGGATGAGCCGGCCCAGCCCGAACAGCACCACGCCGACGACGGGGATCGTCGCGAAGGGGTCGAGGCCGGTGGCCGTGCAGATGCTGTAGGTGAGGAAGGCCCCGGCGATGAGGAGCGCGCCGTGGGCCAGGTTGACGATGCGCATGACGCCGAAGATCAGCGTCAGGCCGCTGCCGGCCAGGGCGTACACGCCGCCGACCAGCAGGCCGAAGAGCACCGCCTGCATCAGGCCGAAGAGCGCCGCCTCCATCAGGCCGCCCAGCTCGGCTTGGCGGCGACCGCTGAGGGGACGGTTGCGGCCGAGGCCGGGGCGACGACCTCCAGCTTGCCTGCCTGCCACTGCATCAACAGCAGACTGCCGTCGGGCACCCCGCGCTTGTCCCACTTCAGCGGTCCGACGATGGTCTCGACCGTGTTGGCGTGCAGCCAGGCGGCGATCGTGTCCTGGTCGAGCTTGCCGACGGCCTGCACACCGGCTTGAAGCACCTGCGCCGCGGTGTAGGAGTTGGCGGCGTCCTCGCTCGGCTCCTGCTTGAACTGCTTGCGGTAGTCGGCGACGAACTCGGCGTTGCCCGGGTACTTTGCGGCCGGATGCCAGCTGCCGGCGGTGAAGACGGCCTCGGTGTTCTCGGCGCCGACGGCCTGCGGATAGGTGTTGACGCTGGAGGGTGCCCTGGTCTGATAAAGGATCGACGGGGTGAAGCCGACCCGCTGCAGGGCCTGGACCACGGCCGCGCCGTCGACCTCCAGCGCACCGTGCACCAGCAGGTCGGGGTTGGCTTGCCGGATCGCGTTGGCGATCGCGTCGAAGTTCTTGGTGTCCGGCGGGTACTTCTGCCCGTAGACGGTCTTGATGCCGAGCGCTTCGAAGGTCTTCTGGAGGTTCTGGACGGGCACGTCGGTGCTGGGGTCGTCCTGGTGGAGGTAGGCGGTGGTGGCGGGCCGCACCTTCAGCCCCTCGATGTAGGCGGCGAAGGGCCGGTGCGCGGTGTCGGTGGTGCCCGGCTGGCTGAAGAACAGCCTGGTGTGGCCGCGCGAGAAGATGTCCGCCGCGCCGCCGGACGGCTCGATGTAGAGCATGCGGTTGCGGTCGGCGACGGTCGAGGCGGGCAGGTTGAGGAAGGAGGAGAACGTGCCGATCAGCAGATCCACCCGGTCCTGGGTGATCAGCCGGTTGTAGTTGGAGACCACGGTGTTCTGATCGAAGCCGTCGTCGAGAATGACGAACTCCACCTTGCGGCCGAGGAGCCCGCCGCGCGCGTTGATCTGGTTCTGCCAGACCTGGTAGCCCTTGTAGCCGGGGTCGGCGACGTCCGCGGCCGGGCCGGTGAGCGGCAGTGACGCGCCGATCTTGAGCGTGCTCGCCGAGGAGGTGGAGGAGTCTTGCGAAGCGCAGGCAGTGGACAGCGACAGCAGTGATGCGCCGATGAGGAACGAGCGCCGGTCGATGGTCATGGTTTGCTCTCAGGGGGTGTTCAGCCCAGGCACCGCTACCTGGGTGGGGTCGTTCCCCGCGGCCGCCAGGGAGGCGGCGGCGAAGTCGGTGACGCAGCTGGACAGCAGCTGCCTCGGGTCCTCCAGCACGACGCGGAGCCTGGTCACCAGCGCCCGCATGTCGTCGGCCGAATGAATGGCCGGCATCTCGCTGACCTCGGTGACACCGGGGTCGGAGACGTCCGGGAGCGTGAAGGCGCCGGGGGCGTAGCTGGGGTAACCGTTGAACATCACCTCGCCGAGCTCGACGGTGGCCCTGGTGCCGCACCACAGGGTGCGCAGGTCCTCCTCCAGCGCGCTCACCTCGGTGAGGTCGCCGTCCTTGGGGGAGGGGAAGGTGGGCGCGTGCGGGGCGATGTAGACACGATCCAGCGCGAGGCGGCCGCGCGAGGCGGCGAGGATCATCGTGGCCACACTGCTGGTGTTCCAGGTGACGCCCGCGGTCGGGCGGCCCTGCCTGCCCGCGATCACCACCATGGCGCGCTCCCAGTCCAGGTCCTGCTCGGTGAACCAGCGTGTGATGCGGAAGCTGATGTCGAGGCTGACCAGGAAGAACGTGGCCACCATCATGGAGTTGACGCCGTCGTCGAGGTAGTCGCGGCGGAGCGTCTCGGCGCTCAGGTAGTCCTCGTCGTCGAGCGCGGCCGTGAGGTAGCGGACGGTCACCGCGCAGGCATGGTCGATCATGCCGGCGATCTCGCCCTCCCTGCCCCGGTAGGCCTCGACCGCGATCCGGTCGCGCCACAACTCGATGCCGTTGGCGGCGCGGGCCGCCTTGACCTCGGCCAGCAGGCGCTCGGCGGACTTCCGCCACGACTCCTCACCCAGCTCGCGCAGCCTGACCAGCGAAGCAACGGCTGGACCCAGGTGGGAGATCGCCGTCAGCTCCTTGAATCCCCTGGTCGAGAGCCGGAATCCGGCGACTGTGGGCGGTCTGCCATCTCCTGGGTAAAGCGCGATGTCGGTGGCCGTGGCGACGATCAGGGGGTCGTTGCGGGAACGATCGGCGACGGCACGGCCCAGCCTCCTGCCGATGCTGTCCGGATCGGCGGTGTAGGTGGTGAACAGCCGGATGAACTCCTCGGTCACTGGTGCTCCTGCTCGATGAAGCGGTAGACGACGCTCTCGGTGGCGAACCGCACGTCGGGGCTGAGCCCGTTGGAGACCGCCACGAGCGGCCCGCGGTCGTCGGTGAAGACGGCGACGTCCGTGCCGCCGCTGGTGGGGAACTCCTCGACGACGCGCAGCCCCCCGTCCTGCCAGTGGTAGAGCTGGGAGCTCAGCGCGGTCGTCGGCGCGGCGGGGGTGCCGTGGATGAAGTTGACGCGCACCACGTACAGGCCGCGCTCGCCGTACAGGACCGCGAACTCGCGGGTGCCGAGCCCCTCCAGCACCGCGTGCTCGACGAAGGTCTCGCCGTCCCACCGCAGCAGCCGCGACGGGCTGGCGATGCAGCCGACCAGCAGGTAGTCCTCGCCGTCGGTGCTGAAGGAGGCGAAAGCCCGCCCGTGCCGGTCGGCCAGCTTCTGGTGTACGGCGAAGCGGGATCCGTCCCATCGGTAGAGGACGGAGGGTGCGAGGTGGTCGGCGTGGGCGAGGAAGTCGTGCTCCGCCAGGTGGAAGGCATGCCAGTTGTAGCCCTGCTCGGAGGTGATCTCCTGGAACGGCTCGAAGGCCCGTCCATCCCACCGGTAGATCTGTGACGGCTGGTTCCCGGGCTGCGGGACCCCCTGTGCCAAGGCCAGGAAATGCTGATCGGCCAGCGTGAAGTGCCGCCACTGCTTGGCCGCGAAGGTGGGCACGCTCTGGAAGGGCGCGAAGCGCGCGCCGTCCCATTCGTACAGCTGGGAGTCCACACCGAACTCATAGAGGCCCTGGCCGCGTCGGATGCTCGCGGTCGCCAGGAACGCCCGTTCACCGATCCGGAAGAACTCCGCGTCCTCACCGCCCGGCACCCGAAGGCTCTGGAAAGGCTCGAAACCCTCGGCTGTACGGCGGAGCACCCGCAGCTCGGTGTCGCTGTCGCCGACGTTCATGCCGGGTGGCTGCCCGGGGACGTCGACGGCCAGCTGAGGGATGGCCAGCAGGGAGAGCCCGTCGACCTGGAACGGCTCCACTGCCCGGGCGCCCGAGGTGCGAATGCGACACGACTCCACGAGGAACATGTGACTCCCTCACAGCGAATGTGAATTCAGATTCATTCTGAGGGGCGAGGTCGGGGTTGACAAGACGTTTCCAAGAGCTGAATTTGAATTCATCTTCACTGTGAGAGGAGATCAGTGTGCATCCAGCCCTGAAAGCGTGTCTCGGGCGCGTAGCTGCCCTAGGGGTGGTGGCTACGGCCTGTCTCGGTGATCTCGTCGCTCCAGCGCAGGCGGACGGCTACATCACCTACTCCGATGTGGCCTACGCCTCCGGAGGCAGCCAGCAGGTTCTCGACCTGTACGTACCGAAGGGCGTCAGGAGGGTGCCCGTGATCGTCTACATCCACGGCGGCGGCTGGTCCGCCGGAGACAAGAGCGAGCTGCAGCGGATCCCCGAGTGGACATCGCTGCTCGCGCAGGGATTCGCCGTCGCATCCGTCAACTACACCCTCAGCACGAGCGCCACGTTCCCGCGGCAGATCCACGAAGTGAAGGCCGCGATCCGCTATCTGCGCGCCACCGGCTTCCGCTACGGCCTCAACGGCCAGGTCGGCGTATGGGGCGGATCTGCGGGTGGCCAGCTCGCCGCCCTGGCGGGGACGAGTTGCGGGGTTCCCGCGCTGGAGGGCACCGTGGGTCTACGCGGCCCCTCCAGCTGTGTTCAGGCGGTGGCGGACCTTTCCGGGCCCACGGATCTGTCGGCGCTGGCTGACGACCCGCTCCTGGCGGGAGCGGTGGCCGCCTACCTCGGCTGCCCGGACGGCATACCGTCGTGTCCTCCCGCTCTGCTGCGGCAGGCCAGCCCCATCACCCATCTGGCCTCCGGGCGGCGGCCCCCGCCGTTCCTCATCGGGCACGGCGACGCTGACACTGTGGTGCCCATTGAGCAGAGCCGGCTCCTGTTCTCCGCGCTCACGCAGGCCTGCGGAAGCGCCGGCTTCTTCACACTGCACGGGCAGGACCACTTCTTTCCCTTCGGCGGGGGACTCTCGGAGCCCTTCCCGGCCAGGACCGTGCAGACGTCGAAACGCTGCGGTGAGCCGGTGACCAGCACCGAGCCTCCGCTGAGCTTCGGCACGCTGGGGTCGTTCTTCCGCGAGCATCTCCGCGCGCCACAGCGCGGCCGACCGGCGTGAATCCGCGTTTCGCCCTCTTGACAGGCAAATAGTGCTTCTGGGTTACTTGGCGCACGCCAACCGAATGTTCGGTCGGGAGCCAAGGCGGTGGAAACCGTGACACAGGCCACAGAAGTGCCTCCCCATTCGACAGAGGCGATGTTCGACGCCGATGAGGCGTCCTGTGCTCTTCCTGTTCGCGACCGCGCGGGACGCACCCTGTTCGGGCGCAGTGGCATCTACGACGTGGTCGTCATGCGAGGCGACGAGGTGATCGCGGAGTTTCGGGGACGCAGCAGCAGTATCAAGACGAAGGAGCCGAGATGAGCTTTGCACGCCTGGGAGAGCCTCTGCCCGGCGGCCTTCTGGACGACGGCGAGCGCCTGACGAGCGAGGAGCTGAAGGAGCTTCAGCTGACCCGGCTGCAGGCGACGCTCCAGCACGCGTACGAGAACGTGGAGCCGTACCGGAAGAAGTTCGACGACGCCGGGGTCAAGCCCGGCGACTGCCGCTCCCTGGAGGATCTTGCCCGATTCCCGTTCACCACCAAGGCCGACCTGCGAGACAGCTACCCGTACGGCATGTTCGCCGTGCCCATGTCCGACGTCCGCCGCATCCACGCCTCCAGTGGCACCACCGGCCGCCCCACGGTCGTCGGTTACACCGAGAACGACCTGTCGATGTGGGCCGACGTGGTCGCCCGCTCGATCCGCGCCGCCGGTGGCCGCCCTGGCCACAAGGTGCACATCTCCTACGGCTACGGCCTGTTCACCGGCGGCCTCGGCGCGCACGGCGGCGCCGAGCGCGCCGGCTGCACCGTGATCCCCGCCTCCGGCGGCATGACCGCGCGCCAGGTGCAGCTCATCCAGGACTTCAAGCCCGAGATCATCATGGTCACCCCGTCCTACATGCTCACCCTTCTCGACGAGTTCGAGCGGCAGGGCGTCGACCCGCGATCGAGCTCGCTGGAGGTCGGCATCTTCGGCGCCGAGCCGTGGACGGAGGAGATGCGCCGTGAGATCGAGGAGCGCATGGACATCCATGCCGTCGACATCTACGGCCTGTCGGAGGTGATCGGCCCCGGCGTGGCACAGGAGTGCGTGGACACCAAGGACGGCCTGCACGTCTGGGAGGACCATTTCTACCCTGAGATCGTCGATCCCCTCACCCATGACGCCCTGCCCGACGGCGAGAGCGGCGAACTGGTCTTCACCTCCCTGACCAAGGAGGCGCTGCCGGTCATCCGGTACCACACCCGCGACCTGACCCGGTTGCTGCCTGGTACCGCCCGCCCCGCCTTCCGCCGCATCGAGAAGATCACCGGCCGCTGCGACGACATGATCATCCTGCGCGGCGTGAACGTCTTCCCCACGCAGATCGAGGAGATCGTGCTGCGTACCCCCGGTGTCGCCCCGCACTTCCGAATCGAGCTGAGGCGACGCGGCCGCATGGACCACATGACCGTCCTCGTCGAAGCAGAGCCCAGCGCCGGCCCCTCGCTGCGCGAGGCCGCGGCTCTGGCCGTCGCGCAGGGCGTCAAGGACGGGGTGGGCGTCTCCGTCGAGGTGACGGTCGTCGACCACGACACCCTCGAACGCTCGCTCGGCAAGCTCCGCCGGGTCAAGGACATGCGCGCACAGTGAGCACCGGATGGGGCCGGTCCCGAGGCGCGCCTCCGGGGCCCAGCTTCCGTCGGCCCATAAGCCTCGTCGCCCCGGTGGGGGCGCCCGCACAACCCCCTTCCGACAGCACGGCCACATCCCCCTTCCCGAAGGAGCCGGCATGTCCTCCGACGCCACCGCCGTACCCCAGACAACTCCAGCCGGCTTACGCCGCGTCGTCCGCGCCAGTTTCATCGGCACCACCATCGAGTGGTACGACTACTTCATCTACGGCTCGGCGGCGGCACTGATCTTCGCCAAGCAGTTCTTTCCGCAGTTCTCCCCGGTCGCGGGCACCCTCGCCGCGTTCGCCACGTACTCCGTCGGTTTCCTCGCCCGCCCGCTCGGTGGCGTGATCATGGGCCACTTCGGCGACCGGGTCGGGCGCAAGTCCATGCTGGTCGTGTCGCTGCTGGTCATGGGCCTGGCGACGGCCGCCATCGGCGTGCTGCCGACCTACGCCACGGCCGGGGTCCTGGCTCCGGTGCTGCTGGTCCTGTGCCGCTTCGTCCAGGGCCTGGCCGTCGGCGGCGAATGGGGTGGAGCGGTGCTCATGGCCGTCGAGCACGCCCCACGCGAACGACGCGGCTTCTACGGCAGTTTCCCCCAGATGGGCGTGCCCGGCGGCCTCATCCTCGCCAACCTCGTCTTCCTCCTGACCTCAGGAGCGCTCGGCGCGGAAGCCTTCGCCGACTGGGGTTGGCGTATCCCGTTCCTGGCGAGCCTCGTGCTGGTCGCGGTGGGGCTGGTGATCCGCTTCAGGGTCGAGGAGAGCCCCGACTTCGCCGCGCTGCGCGAGGGCAAGGCCGCCGAGAAGCGGTCGCGCGTGCCGGTTCTGGATGTGCTGCGCACCCAGTGGGAGTCGGTGCTGCTGGCCGGCGGCGCGTTCATCGGGACCAACGCCATCGGCTACATCTTCATGGCCTACGTCCTGTCGTACACCACCCAGCAGCTCGGCTTCACCCGGGACCACATCCTGCTGCTGGCCCTGATCGCCGCTGCGGTGTGGCTGGTGACCATTCCCTGGGCGGCGGCTCTGTCCGACCGGATCGGGCGTCGCCGTGTGCTGCTCGTCGGCTCGGTCGGCCTGCTGCTGGCGGCCGCCGCCTTCTTCCCGCTCATCGACGTGGGGACGACCGCGGCCGTGCTGGGCTCGCTTGTGCTGATGGCGATCATGCTGGGCCTGGTCTATGGGCCTCAGGCGGCGCTTTTCGCCGAGCTGTTCTCCGTACGGCTGCGCTACAGCGGGGTGTCGCTGGGCTACCAGATCGGCGCCGTCCTCGGCGGCGGCATCGCCCCGACGGTGGCCACCGCGCTGTTCGCCACCGGGAACGGCTCGTGGCCGATCACCGTCTACCTGGCTGGGGTGGCGGCGCTGAGCCTGGGCTGCCTGGCCCTGCTGACCCGGAACGGCGGGCAGAGCCGCTGACACGATCCCTGCCGCGCTCCGCCCTGACTCCTCGGGCGGGGCGCCGGCAGCAACCTTTGGCCGCGGATCACGGCGCGGGCCTCTGGCGCAGGCCCTCGAAGAGCACGGTCGCCACGGCGTCCGCCAGCGCCGCCGCCGACAGCCCACCCCCGGGCCGGTACCACTCGACGAGGGAGTTGACGATGCCGAAGAGCAGACGGCTGGCGACGTGGGGTTCGACGTCGCCGCGGACCCCTCCCTCCTCCACGGCGCGGGCCACCAGCTCGGCGACGCGATGGTCGAACGCACGCCGCCGCTCCAGCGCCCGCAGCTCGACCTCGCTGTTGCCGTGGATCCGCAGCAACAGGGTGACGTACGGCAGTTCGGCGGCGAGGACGGCGACGCTGCCGCGCACGATGCGCTCCAGCCGGGAGGTCGCCGTGGCCTGCGGGTCGTCGTCCTCGTCCAGGACGGCGAAAAGGGCGTCAAGAGCGCGGCTGACGGCGAGGTCGAGGAGCTCCTCCTTGCCTGAGACATGGTGGTAGATGCTTGACTTGCTCAGACCCAGCCTTCTGGCCAGTTCCTCCATGCCTGTGCGGTCGTAGCCCCGCTCGTTGAAGACCACGACCGCGACCTCCAGCAGGGAATCGCGATCGTAAACCGGGCGGTCACGGAGGCCGGGAGCGCTGGGCGCAGGGGTACGTTCCACCGAGCCATTGTGGCAAGCCCCCGCCCTGCGAGTGCGCCCGGTACCGGGGTCATTCATCCTAAGTAGCTAGAAATAGGCTTCGCTGACCCCTTACCTGCGCTTTCCGCTTGAGCACCACCAGCGGATCCGTCTGGGCCGTGCTGGATCGCGCCGCTCTTTGCCCTTCCCATGACCGGCCCCTGGACGGCTTCCGGGAAGGGAGAGGTCATGGACACAGTACGGCTGGGCCGCACGGAGCTGCAGGTCAGCCCGATCTGCTACGGCACCTGGCAGTTCGGCGGCGACTGGGGCGAGGTCGACGAGCGTGCCGCCATCGCCTCGATCCGGCACGCCCGCGAACGCGGTGTCACGTTCTTCGACACCGCTCAGGGCTACGGGTTCGGCGTGTCGGAGCGCATCCTGGGCCGGGCGCTGGAGAGCGAGTGGGACCGGGTGGTGATCGCCACGAAGGGCGGCCTGCGCATGGACGGCGACCGGCTGGTGCGCGACTCCAGCCCCAGCTGGTTGCGCCGCGGGGTGGAGGCCAGCCTGGAGGCGCTCGGCACCGGCCGCATCGACCTGTACCAGGTGCACTGGCCTGACCCGCGCACTCCGTTCGAGGAGAGCGCCGCGGCGCTGGCCGAGATGGTGGACGAGGGGCTCATCGGGCACGTCGGGGTGTCCAACTTCGACGCCGACCAGTTGCGGGCCTTCCCGGGCGCGGAAACCGTCCAGCCGCCGTACCACCTGTTCCGCCGTGAGGCAGAAGCCGAGGTGCTGCCGTACGCGGCCGCCAACGACCTGGGCGTGCTGGCCTACGGCCCCCTGGCGCACGGCCTGCTCGGCGGCGGCTTCGACGAGCACACCACGTTCCCGGCCGACGACTGGCGCTCGCACAGCCCCGACTTCACCGGCGACCGCTTCCGCCGCAACCTCGCGGTCGTCGCCGAGCTGCGCCGCTTCGCCGAACGGTTCGGCACCACGATCGGGCAGCTCGCGGTGGCCTGGGTGCTGTCCAACCCGGCCGTGCAGGTCGCCATCGTGGGCGCGCGCAGCCCCCGGCACCTCGACGAGAGCCTGCAGGCCGCGGAGCTGACGCTCGGCCCGGACGATCTCGCCGAGATCGACAGGATCACGTCCGCGGCCGCGCCGGTGACAGGACCCGCGCCGGAGGGCATGTGATGACCCGCGTCGCCGTACTCGGCACCGGGCTGATGGGCTCGGCGATGGCCCGGCATATGGCCGGGCAGGGCCTGGACGTCCACGCCTGGAACCGCACACCGGACAAGGCGCGGGCCCTGCGTGGTGACGGCGTGCATCCGGCGGCGAGCGTCGAGCAGGCCGTCCAGGACGCGGACGCGGTCATCACCATGGTGCCCACCGGGGACGTGGTCGCCGCGCTGGCGGCCCGCTTCCTGCCCGCGATGCCCGCCGAGGCCGTCTGGCTGCAGATGAGCACGGTGGGCGGTGCCTGGACCGACCGGCTCCTGCGGCAGGCGGCGGAGGCCGGTCGGCGGATGCTCGACGCGCCGGTCTCGGGCAGCAGCCAACCGGCCGAGCAGGGCACGCTGGTCCTGATCGTCTCAGGAGCGCCGGAGGTGCTGGAGCGGGCCAGACCCGTCCTGGACGTGCTCGGCTCCCACGTCGCGCACGTCGGGGAGGCGGGGGAGGCGTCCCGGGTCAAGGTGATCGTCAACAACTGGATGACGGCCTCGGTCGTGGCGATGGCCGACACGATGCTGGCCTGTGAGCAACTGGGGCTGGACCCCGTCCACGTCCTGCGGGTGCTGCAGGACGGGCCGCTGGGCATGCCGTACGCGCTGCAGAAGGCCGGCGAGATCCGCGCCCGCGCCTACCCGGCCGGGTTCCCGCTCGGTCTCGCGCTCAAGGATCTCGGGCTGCTGGCCGAGGAGCGTCACCGGTCCTCCCGCCTGAGCGACACGGTGCGGGAGACGCTGCAGCGGGCCGTCGAGGCGGGCCATGGCCGCGAGGACGTGGCCGCCGTGGCCGAGCTCCTGCGCAGGGACCTGCTCTGAGTCCTCCATACGGGTCCGGTCAATCTTCATGAAAATGCAGGTGGGGCCCGGTATGAGCGGGCGGCTCACGGGGCATTGACGCGGACGTCGCAGTCCATGTCCGAGGAGCACCATGTCCCTGTCACGCTTCATCGCCTCGTCGGGACTGGCGCTCGTGCTGGCGACGGGCTGCGCCGGCCCCGCGACGATGCAGACCGCGCCCGCCGGCCCCGCCTCCCCGACCGCGCAGGCTCAACCGGCCTTTCGCCAGCCGCAGGAGCTGACCAGCAGCAACCGCCTGCTGCGCGTGCGACTGGTGGTGGAGCAGCGCACCGTCCGGCTGGCCGGGCAGGACGTGCGGGCGATGACCTACAACGGCCACTACATGCCGCCGACCCTCCGCCTGCGCCCCGGCGACCGGCTCGACCTGACCCTGGTCAACCGTCTGGGCGAGCACACCAACCTGCACACCCACGGCTGGCACGTCTCACCGAGCGGCAACTCCGACAACATCTACCTGCACATCATGCCGGGACAGAGCTATCACTACGCCTACCAGCTGCCCAAAGACCTCGCCCCCGGCACCTACTGGTACCACTCACACGCGCATCCGCTCGCCGAACCCCAGGTGCTGGCCGGGCTGTCCGGCGCGATCGTCATCGACGGCCTGAAGCGCTACCTCCCGCCCGGCCTGCGCGACATCACCGAACGGCTGATCGCGCTCAAGGACGTCCAGATCAAGAACGGCGTCATCCCCACCGCCAACATCGACAGCAACGCCCCCACCAACAGGACCGTGAACGGACTCGTCAACCCCGTCATCGGCATCCGCCCCGGGGAGACCCAGCTGTGGCGCCTGGCCAACATCGGCGCCGACATCGCCTACAACGTGCAACTCCAGGGCGCCCGCTTCACCGTGCTGGCCCAGGACGCCAACCCCGTCGACCGCACCTGGAGCGACGATGCTCTGCTGATGCCGCCGGGCAGCCGGTACGACGTGCTCGTGCAAGGCCCTCCCCAAGGCCGGACACGGCTGATCACCACCGCCTACAGCACCGGCCCGGCCGGCGACGACTACCCGCAGACGACGCTCGCCACCCTGGTCTCCGCCGGCGACGCCGTGCGGCCGGCCGCCATCCCCTCCGACTTCGCCGAGATCGACGACCTGAGCCACGACTCCCTGGCCCAGCGGCGCACCATCACCTTCTCCGAGAACGACCAGACCAGCCAGTTCTACATCAACGGCAAACAATGGTCCGCCGACCGCATCGACGTACGCGCCAAGCTCAACACCACCGAAGAGTGGGTCGTCCGCAACGTCTCCAACGAACAACACACCTTCCACGTGCACGTCAACGACTTCCAGCTGATGAGCGTCAACGGCAGGCCGTACCGGTTCCGCGGCTGGCAGGACACCGTCCAGCTGCCCACCCGCGGCGAAGTCGTCATCCGCATGAGATTCCGCGACTTCACCGGCAAGTACCCCTACCACTGCCACATCCTCAACCACGAGGACAACGGCATGATGGCCAACATCGAAGTCGTCCGCTGACCAGGGCTTACGCGGCGTGGCGGAGTCCCAGGACGGGAGCGGGCCACCACAATGAGAAACGACCTGATCACGACGGGGAAGGGGAGCGGATGCAGCCCATCATGCGGACGGCGACGCTCACCGCTCTGCTGATGGTCCAGGCTCTTCCCGCCGCGGCCGCCCGCGCAGACGACGAGTCGGCCCCTCCGCCCCTGAGCAAGCTCTCCTCCTTCCGCGTCATGCCACGCGTGCTGCACCAGAAGGACGTCCTGCGGGTACTGATGAAATGCCCCGTCCGCGCCAATCACGCGGTGATCGGCTCCACCGCCTTCACCCTGAAGGGCTCCTGGCGTTCCTTCCGCGAGGTAGGAGTCAACCTCTCCAACGGGGGCTTCGGCAAGCACGCCATCCCCATCTCCCGCTTCGCCGAGCCCGGACACCACGACGTCCACATCAAGTGCGTCAAAGTCACCCTCGACCACGCAACCGGCTTCAAGAAGGTCAAGCTGCTCAGTCGCGCCTCGACCCCGATCCTGATCCACCCCGTCAAGCTCCACCGCGAGCCGACGTCTGAAGAGACGCCGCCCGAACCCACCGCCCCGGCTACGACGGCACCGCCGGCGCCGATGGCCGAACCTCCCGAAGGTGTCGTGTCTACCGTACGAGGGCACCTCACGACTGCGTGAGCTCCGCGATGGCTGAAGTGGGCCGGCACCGCCCACGAGTCACCGCGGGCCTGAGGAGGCTTTCACGCGTCACTGAGCGCCCCGGCGAAGCGATCCACCTGGCTGACGTCCGGGGCCCAGCAGTAGAACATGACCTCGTCGGCGCCGATGTCCGCCATCTGGGTGGCCGTGTCGCGGATCTGATCGGACGTGGTGAGCATGCTCGCCACCGCACCGTCGGCGAAACCGGCCGGCAAATTCATGTAGTGGGGGCCGCTGTAGTAGTCGTACAACCGGTCACGTGCCTCCTTGATCAGATGATCAGGTCCCAGCGCGGCGTTGAACTGGGCGACCAGCCGGGGACGGCCCGAGCGTCCCTGAGCCTGCCACTCCGTCTCGATGGACCGGAACAGACTCTCGGCGTCGGCGAGGTGCGCCGCGCACAGGAAACCATCACCCAGACGGGCGGCGCGACGGATCCCGGCCGGGCTGAAGGCACCGAACAACACCTCAGGGCCGCCCCGGCGGGCGGGCTCGGGCCCGATCGGGCCGATCCCCTCGCCGTACGGCTCACCCGACCAGACGCGGCGCATCACCCCCATCATCTCCTCCAGCCGCGCCCCGCGCCGGTGCACGTCCACACCCACGGCCTCGTAGTCGTCCCGGCGCGCCCCCAAGCCGATGCCGAGCGTGAAGCGCCCTCCCGACATGCGGTCCAGGGTCGCGGCCTGCTTGGCCAGCAGCGCCGGCTCGCGAAGCGGCGCGAGCAGCACCTCGGTCTGCAGCCGGATTCTGGAGGTCGCCCCCGCGAGCACGGCCAGGGCCACCAGAGGCTCGGGATTGTCGTAGACGAGACGGTCCAGCAAGCCGAGCGTGCTGAACGGCCCTTCCTCTACGGGCCGAACCCACTCCAGCAAGCCCGCGGGCTCGCTGATGGGCAGGCCGAGACCGACGTTCATGCATCCCCCGAGGTTCTCACCGTCGGCAAGCCGCCGCCGGTTCCGCTGCTTACCCCGGTCACCGTGCCCGCCGCACTCCCACTGATGCGCCGTGCCGCATCTCTGGTCACAACCTTTTCGCCTCTTGGAGGGGCGGTCACCTACGCGCGAAAAATATGCCCGTAAAGAGGGTTTCCCTCAACCAGCCGACTCCGCCGCCGTACGGACATGGGCGATGACGTCGCGGACGCGGGCGTGACGTTCCGGCCCAAGATCTTCATGCCGGACGCCTCGCCGCCCCGGATCCGGTGCTCAACCACAGCGGGTGGGCCATGCCGGCGACGGACTGGTCGAGACGAGCGACGTTGCAGAGGATCCACTGGGTGTCGGTGTGCTCGGGAGCGCGCTGTGCGCCGGTCCAGTGCAGGTCTTCGTGATTGACCAGGCAGAGCGTTGGCATGTCGTCTTCCGAAGGCTGTTCCAATGGTTGGTTGATGCCGTGCACCGCGTCGCGCAGCCGGCCCAGGTTGGCGGTGATGCGGCGCCCCATGCTCGCCAGCCGCTCGTCACAGGCCATGTTGCCCGGCCTGGCCTGCGCCGCGAGCGCGCGGATGTAGTAG
This sequence comes from Nonomuraea insulae, assembly GCF_042656245.1. Lineage (NCBI taxonomy): Bacteria > Bacillati > Actinomycetota > Actinomycetes > Streptosporangiales > Streptosporangiaceae > Nonomuraea > Nonomuraea insulae. Next base: position 31,118 of record NZ_JBHSPA010000016.1, on the reverse strand, counting down.
GCGCAGCTGTCGAGCACGTTCAGTAGGTAGTCCAGATCGCTGCGCCGGGCGCGGAACGGGGTGATCGGGTGAGTCAGCGGCGCCGCGTCGCTGTGGAGCGTGCCGAGCCGACGGTCGACGTCGCGGGCCTTGCTCACCAGGTCATACCGCTGCCCAGTGGACAGCAGTTTCATCGCATCCTCGACGAACAGTTCCATGTCCTCCAGCAGCGCGGCCAGATCGGATCGGACGGTCGCACTGGTGTGGGTCGGCAGGATCAGGACAGCGGCCAGTATGCCGGCGGCGATGCCGATCGCGGTCTCCTCCAGCCGCAGTTGCAGCAGCTGAGGGGTGAAGGCGCCGAGCAGGCTGTAGAGAAGGGCGAGTACCACCGTGATGAAGAACATCATCGCGCTCTGCGAGAGCGGGGCCAGGTAATAGGCGCCGAAGATGCATCCGAACATCAGCAGTAGCGTCAGGGGCAGGTCGCCGGTGACCACGACGGCCACAGCGATGCCCGCCACCATCCCCAGCACAGTGCCCAGGGTCCGCCGGAGCCCGCGAAGGAGGATGTCTCCGCGCGAGGTGGTGTTGGCGAAGACCAGGAAGGCGGCCACCACGGCCCAGTACCAGCGCTGGGGAGAGAGCAGCTCGCCCATCACGGTCGCTGCCGCGGCCGCCGCGGTGGCCTGGACAGCCTGACGGGTGGTCAGGCGCAGACCGGCGGGTGGGCTCGGCTTCACGGCTTCGGCTACCTTCTCGGGCCGCTCACCGAGCGGTTGCTCAGCGGTTTGACGGTGCTCTGCCGATTCGTTCTTCACCGGGACGCCTGGGGCCCCCAGGGACGCCAGCGCCCGCCGCGCCCTGATCCACGTGACGGCGAACTCCCGGATCGCAGCGGGTGTTCCTCCGCGCGGGCCAGGACCGCTGCCCGTGCCGGAGGGCCGGGCGTTGTCGGCGAGTCGACGCAGGATGTCCTCCTCATCGGGGGCCCCTGCGGAGTCCAGGGTGCGGCTGACCAGGGATCGCAGAACGTTCAGCTCGGCGCGCAGGCGTGGCCGGACCTGTGGCGGCACCTCCTTGGCGACGGCCTGGGAGGCCCACATGGACAGCCGCTCGACGGCCAGTTCGGTCGCGATCAGATGGAGCCGGCCGCCGGTGGAGCCCCGGGCGACGCTCTCGGCCAGTTGCTCCTCGATCAGCAACACACTCGCCCGTATCCGCCGCATCCCCCTGCGGACCCGGCGTTCCCGCCTGGCGTCCGCTTGTCCGCCCTGGATCAGGCGGTCGACCGCGTCGATCACTTGAACCATCTGGATACGGAACGCGCTGGTGGTAAGGCCCAACGTCCGCCAGGGCCGTTCGCGTACTACCACGAAGTGACTCAAGGCGGCGCAGGCGATGCCGATCACAGCCGCCGGCAGCAGAGCGGGGAGCTGGGCCGTGGTGGCGTGGAACAACATCACGATGAAGAACGTCATGAAGGCGACCATGCCGACGGCGAAGCCTCGGAGAGCGTAACGTCGCAGGTAGACGCTGCAGAAGACGACGGCTAGGAACGCGGCGTCCACGATGAGCGGGTAAGGCCGCAGCACAGCTTCGATGACTACCGAGAGGCAGGCGGCCACCGGAAGCAGAAGGAAGGTGATGGCCTTCTGCCGTGGTCTGGGCTCGGTGACCGTGAACGCCGCGATCGCCGCCACGATCGCACCCGGTGTCATCGTCGTAGCCGGTAGACCAACCAGGGCCAAGACGGCCAGGGTGAGCAGGACGGCGGTCAGGACACGAAGCGCCCGCCGCAGGCGGAACAGCCCGGGATCGGAGGCGCTCGCCAAGATGGGCACCCTGCTCAACATGGGTCTTCACGACCGTGTAGAGGCACCATGTCCGCTGGTGACTGGAACGATGCTGGATATGGGCCGCACGACAACCTCCGGTTCGCGCGTCGAAGGTGCCGGGGATTCCCATCGGCTCTGCTCGGAAACAGCAGGTCGATGACCGCGCGAAAGTGCCAGAGACGCCGTTGAGCTCATTCCCCGCGACTGGCGAGTGAATCCTCGTGGTTCGCAGTTGTAGATGATCATGTTTCGGTGGCGGCCCAGGCACGCGCCCGGAATCGAGCCGCCCCGTCAGAGACAACGTCCCCGGTCGTCACGCCGGGCCTCGTGATGCCTCGCGCCGGCGGGGCATCACGGCCGTTCTGAACGGGTCAGCCCATCTCCTCCAGTTTGCGGCCCTTGGTCTCCCTGACCCATCTGGCGACGAAGACGAACGACAGCAGCGCCATGACGGCGTACCCGGCGTAGGTGAGCGGAAGGTTCCACGCGGCGAGTGCTGGGAACGAGACCGAGATCAGCCAGTTGGAGAGCCACTGGGCCGTGGCGGCGATGCCCAGGGCGGCGGCGCGGATGCGGTTGGGGAAGATCTCCCCGAGCAGCACCCACACCACCACGCCCCACGACAGCGCGAAGAACAGCACGAACACGTTGGCGGCGATGAGCGCTATCGGCCCCTGCGGGTCCGGCAGCGTAACCCTGCCGCCGGTCACCCTGGACGCGCTGAACGCCCACGCCGTGGTGGCCAGCGCGATCGTCATTCCCGCCGAGCCGATCAGGAGCAGCGGCCTGCGGCCGATCTTGTCCACCAGCGCCATCGCCATGAGCGTGCCGATGATGTTGATGATCGAGGTGGAGAAGCTGATCAGCAGGGAGTCGCTCTGGTTGATGCCGACCGACTGCCACAACACGGACGAGTAATAGAAGATCACGTTGATGCCGACGAACTGCTGGAAGGCCGACAGGATGATGCCGATCCAGACGATCGGTAGCAGCCCGAGCGCCGGGCCGCGCAGGTCCTTCAGCCCCGGCACGCGCTCGGTGCGCACCACGCGCTGGATCTCCTCGATGCGCTTGTCGAAGTCCGCGTCTTCGCCCTCGATCTCGGCCAGCACTGCACGCGCTTGCCGGGTGCGGCCCGCCATGATCAGATAACGGGGCGATTCGGGGAGCCTCAGCGCAAGCAGCAGATACAGCAGGGCGGGGATCGCGCAGGCGCCCAGCATCCACTGCCAGACCTGCAGCGGCCCCAGATGATTGTTGACGTTGCCGCCGGCGATGCTGGCGATCACATAGTTGACGAGCTGTGAGACAGCGATGCCGAGCACGATGGCCAGCTGCTGGAACGATCCAAGACGGCCGCGGTAGGCGGGCGGCGCCACCTCGGCGATGTATGCGGGCGCGAGCACCGACGCCATGCCGATCGCGAAGCCCGCGAGCACCCGCCAGAAGCCGAGATCCCAGACCGTGAACGGCAGCATCTGCCCGATCGAGCTGATCGTGAATACCAGTGCCGACACCTGCATGGACCTCGTACGCCCCAGCCGGTCGGCCAGCCTGCCGCCCGCCCAGGCGCCTGCGGCCGAGCCCAGCAGCGCGATCGCCACCACCACCCCGGTCTCGACCGGTCCCACCCGGAAGTGTTTCTGGATACCGACTACCGCGCCGTTGACGACGGCGCTGTCGTACCCGAACAGGAATCCTCCAACGGCCGCGGCCGCCGCGATGAACACGACGTGCCCCAGGTGCTGTCGGCGGGCTCGGTCAGTAGTCATGCAGTCCCCCTCGATGCGGACATACCCACAGGTCAACGCCACTAGACGACTTGTTCGGGCGGCAACGTCGTCCGCATCCGGGGTGAGGTCTTCGTGCTGCGTACCGCACGCCAGGCAAGCCGCTATGCGTCAATCCCCTGAGACAACTTGGTCGTGGTCCTCGACCGAGGTCGATGAGGTTTCGTGGGTCACGGTGGCAGGCCGGGCAGCGCAGCAGGCGCTCGGGCAGATGTCGATGCTCGGTGGCCGTGGTGTCCCGCCAGCGGAAGATCATTGTCGCCGGTGTGACGTGAGCCGGGCTGCTTGTTCACGGGCGTGGGGAGGGATGGCCTCGCGATGTGGCCCGCCGTCGGGGTCGACCTCATATCGCAGTTGGAGGCAGTCGTCGAGCAGCGCGCCGTACACCGTCCAGAGGGGTGAGTGCGGATCGATCTCTGCCATCTGCTTGCGGGCAGCGCGTTCGAGGCGCTCGCCTTCCGCTACGGCGACGCGCAGGCGGATCAGGTCATCGCCGCTGCCAGGGGTGACCAGCAGCCGCTCGAAACAGGCGTAGGCCTTCCCGATCGTGTCCAGCAGGTCGGCGAAGACCTGGGGAAAGCTGCCGGTCTCGCCCTGCCCTGGCAGGCCGCGAACCCCGGCGGCCAGGTCGGCGAGGGCACGGGCGACGCCGCGCAGTTGATGGCAGGCGTGCTCCAGGCATAGGACAGCCTGCATGATGCGGCGCAGGCGCTGACGAGTTCGCGCCCGACGCAGGGTGAGACGCAGGGACTCGGTGGCTCGGTCGGCGCTCTCGTCTGCCGATCGCAGCCTGGCGGACATGCGTCTGGCGCGGGCCAGCCATCTCTGCGCCTGGCGCGCGGTCCAGGGTTGCCTGACACCTTCGGCCAGGTCGGAGCAGAGGTCGGCGAGATCATCGGCCAGGTCGGCTATGTCCTTGGCGGCCCGGCCCACGTGACGGGTCGGGATCATCAGCACGAGCGCGGCTCCGACGAGCGCGCCTATGACGATGTCGAGCAGTCGCGCCATGCCGTACTCGCGGCCCAGGGAGAACACGAGCAGCGCGGTGATGGGCGCCTGTACGTTCTGCCACGGTATTCCGACGGTTCTGCTGGCCACCAGCGCGACCGCGACCAGGACGGCCATGGTGGCGGCGTTGGTGCCGAACACCTGCACGAAGCCGATTGCGGCCGTCAGTCCGAGCAGTACCGCGATGGTCTGCTGGATGGCCTGGATCACGGTGCTGTAGGCGGTCGCCGCCACCGACAGCAACACGCCGGTGGGAGCGAGCACCGCCTGAGGTGAGCCGATCAGATCGGTGGAGATCCACCAAGCCACCAGGCAGCCGACGGTGACCGTCACCGTCGGTATCAGCAACTGCCTCTCACGCCGCACCCAGCGGTGTAGCCCACGCCGCCTCCACCGGCCCGAACCGGGGAGCAGGTCGCCCCACCGGGCTAGCCATCGCCTCGCAGCGGAAAGTGCCATCACACCCCCGCACGTGTGCCCCGCCTCGTGGCTTCCGGATCGTCTTTCATCTCTTACCGCGTGGCCGCCGGCATCGGACAGCGGGCGCTCCGTGCCCGCGCGGCTTTTTGCCCTCACCAGGAAGTTCGAGGGTAGGGCGGTGGATCGAGCGCCGGCGATGAGACCGACGAAACCGCGATAACGACCGTGCCCGAATGATAGGAAAGACAGGAGGGAGCGCACGATCGAGCGGCGCCGGCAACCGCTCATCTTCATCCAGGGCGCGCGCCACAGGTTGCCGACCTCTCTTCTACGCTCATGTAGAGGCGACCGATCGGCCGCCGCCGGCATGTCTGCGCGGAAAGTGCTGAATCCAGCCGGAGGCGGCAGTCCAGCCGTCGGACCGAAGCCGCTCCGCCCGAGCGGCTCGATCCGATATCTGCCGGCTGGGTAGTCCAGACCGAGAAGTGAGGCCTCGTCATCACAACCGCGAGGTCCCAGGTGGCTACGCGAGCGCCTTCTCGGCGATCGCGTCCGGCGCGCCGGCCAGGCGGTGCTTGCGCTTGGGCATGCCGTAGGTGGGGTGCGAGGTGGCCCACAGCGCCATCTTGAGGATGCTCGCCTTGATGTGCGCGGCCTTGCGGCCGCCTTTGTACTTCGGCTTTGCTCGCCCTTCGTCGTCGACCGTCTGCAGGATCCCGTCCCGCCGCCCGAGGCTGATGTGGTTGTAGGTGTAGACCAGCTTGGTGTTCGCGATCGTGCGCCCGATCAGGCGTCCCACGATCGCCTCGATAGCCTGCCGGCCGGTGTGGCCGGCCGACGCGCAGGACATCGGCAGCGGCCGGCCGTTGTCGCCGATGGCGTGGACGCTGTCTCCGATGGCGTAGACGTTCGGGTGCGAGACCGACCGCATGGTGCGATCGACGATGATCTGACCGTTATGGGTGACCTCCAGCCCGCCGGCAGTGGCGATGGGGTTGACCGCGAACCCGGCCGTCCACACGGTCGCGTCGGACGCCAGGGTGGTGCCGTCGGCGCACAGCACCCGCGTCGCTTCGACGACTTCGACGCTGGTGTGCTCCAGCACGGCAATGCCCAGCCGATCGCAGGCCCGGCGCAGGTGGCCGCGGGCTCCAGCGGAGAGCCGGGCGCCCAACTCGCCGCGGGCGATGAGCGTCACCGACAGGCCGGGCCGGGATTCGGCGATCTCGGTGGCGGTCTCGATGCCGGTCGGCCCGTCGCCGACGACCAGCACATTCCCGCCTTCGCCCCGCCTGTCCAGGCTGTCCAGGCGTTCGCGCAGGCGCAGAGCCGAGGGCCGGCCGGTGACGTCGAAGGCGTGCTCGGCCACGCCGGGGACGCCGTGGTCGGCGACGTGGCTGCCGAGCGCGTAGACAAGCGTGTCGTAGCCGAGTTCGCCGCCACCGTCGGCGTCGGCCACGGCGACGACCTGGCGCTCGGGGTCGACGGCGGTGACGCGGGCCAGGCGCAGCCGTATCCCCGTGTCCGCGAAGACGTCGGCGAGCTTCGGAGCCTCGATCTCCTGGCCGGCCGCCAACTGGGGCAGCCGCATTCGCTGGACGAAGTCCGGCACAGCATTGACCACGGTGATCTCGGTGTCGGCCGGGGACAGCCGGCGGGCCAGGTTTCCGGCCGCGTAGGCCCCGGCATAGCCGGCGCCGAGGACGACGATGCGGTGCTTCATGTGTTGCTCCCGTCGGTTCGCCTGCTTCTGGTGAGTTGACTCGCCCTGGGTCACCGAGTTTCTTGATCGAGGTTGCCGTGAGCCTGCGCCGAAAGGTCCTGCCAATCGGCCCAGGTCTTGAGCCGGTCGGCATAGACCTGCTGGAGCATCGGGTAGAAGCCCTGCCCGAAGAGCACCCGCAGGGGCGGGTTGCCGGAGTCGACGATCTTGAGGAGTGCCTGGGCCGCGGCGGCCGGGTCGCCGGCGGGCTGCTTTCCCGTGAACGCGGCGATGCGCTGGCGAAGGCCGTCGTAGATCGGGTTGAGCTCGGCCAGATGGCCGTTGTTGAGGGGATCAGGGTTCTTGCCGCCCCTGGTGGCGAAGCCGCCGGGCTCGATGATGGTCACCTTGATGCCGAAGCCGGCGACCTCTTGGGCGAGGGATTCGTTGAGTGCTTCCAGGGCCCATTTGGAGGCGCTGTAGGCGCCGCTGAGCGGCATCGCCACGAGCCCGGCGGCCGAGGACAACTGGATGAAGTGTCCCGCGCCCTGCTCGCGCAGATAGGGCAGCGCGGCCTGGATCACCCACACCGCGCCGAACAGGTTGGTCTCCAGCTGGTCGCGCAACTGCTGCCCGGTCATCTCCTCGACCGCGCCGACCTGGGCGTAGCCGGCGTTGTTCACGATGACGTCGAGACGACCGAAGTGCTCGGCGGCCCGCTTCACACTCGCGAAGACGGCGGCCTTGTCGGTAACGTCCAATTCCAGTGGAAGCAGCGCCTCGCCGTAGGCGGCGACCAACTCGTCAAGGCTTGCGGCGGTACGCGCGGTCGCGGCCACCTTGTCGCCGCGGGACAGGGCAGCCTCGACGAAGTTGCGGCCCAGGCCGCGAGACGAACCGGTGACGAACCAGACCTTGCTCATGAAGTCTTCCGTTCCTTTGTGGTGGCGGTTGCGCGGCGGTCACCACGCAACGGGGCCAAGGTGATCGTTCGGGGAATGGTGTGCCGCGCGGATCGTTCGCGCGACGTCCTGACGAACATGCGGCGTCGGCGCCCCGAACTTTGTGACAGTGCGGTCATATGACGTGTGTCACAGACCACGGGTGTCACACAGCGGTGGGTGCCGGCGCCTTATGTATGGAGCAGGAGTTGTGAGTGGACAGGCAGGAGCAAGGTATGAACGAGCGCAGGGACGCAACGACGGGCACAGCCGAGCCGATGGCTGGTGGCGGCCGGATCGACCCGGCGACCGACGCGTTCATCGCCCACCGCAACCTGCTGTTCACCGTCGCCTACGAGATGCTCGGCTCGGCGGCCGACGCCGAAGACGTCCTGCAGGAAACCTGGTTGCGGTGGGTCAGGGTCGACAGGGAGCAGGTGCGCGACCCGCGTGCCTACCTGGTGCGGATCACCACCCGGCGCTCGCTGGATCGGCTGCGCACCATTCGGCGCCTCAAGGAGGACTACGTCGGCCCCTGGCTGCCTGAGCCACTGCTCACCGCGCCGGACGTGGCCGAGGATGTCGAGCTCGCCGAGAGTGTGTCGATGGCGCTCATGCTCGTACTCGAGACGCTCTCACCCACGGAACGCGTCGTCTTCGTACTGCGCGAGGTCTTCAGTATCAGCCACGAGGAGATCGCGGCCGCCGTCGGCAAGAGCTCCGCGGCCGTCCGGCAGATCGCGCACCGCGCCCGTCGGCATGTCGAGGCTCGCCGCCCGCGCGAGATGGTCTCCCCGAGCCAAACCCGGGTGGCTCTGGAGTCGCTCCAGCGCGCGCTGGAAACCAGGGACCTGCAAGGCCTGCTTGACGTGCTCGCCCCGCAGGTCGTTCTGGTGAGCGACGGCGGCGGCGTAAAACAGGCCGCACCGCGGCCGATCACCGGCGCCGACAAGGTGGCCCGCATGATCGTCAGCGGCATTGGCAAGGCCCAGGTCGCGCTCACCGGCGAGCCCACCGTGGTCAACGGCAACCCGGCACTCCTCCTCCGCGTGGACGGCGAGATCGACGGCGTCATAGCAGTCCGGGTCGAGGACGACCGCATCACCGGCCTCTACTACGTCCGCAACCCGCAGAAGCTGACCCGCATCGCATCCGAGACCCCGCTCACCCTGCGATGAACACCACGATGAGCCACCCCGCAACTTCCAGGCGGCCTGGACCAGACAGCGGCCCAGCCGGCGAAGGACAGCCCGTCAGGCCGGGAGGCCCGCGCCAGCAGGGTCGATCACGCCGCCCGAAGCCGCCACAAGCACAACAAAGCCCGCCAGATCAATTACTGGGAGGTCCTTCATGACGAAGAGCGTCGCCGGCGAACTCACCGACCTGAAGCTGCCGATCGAGCGTGGCTGCCCGTTCGCCCCGCCCACCGCCTACGAGCGGCTGCGCGAGCAGGCGCGGATCAACAAGGTCTGCCTGACCAGTGGTGGCGAGGCATGGTGGGTGTCCGGGCATGAGGAAGGCCGTGCCGTCCTCGCCGACCCCCGCTTCTCCTCCGACAAGCGTAAGGACGGCTTCCCGCTCTTCACCCTTGATGCGGCGACCCTGCGGCAGCTCCGCAGCCAGCCGCCGTTGATGCTCGGCATGGACGGGGCGGAACACTCCGCGGCCCGCCGCCCGGTGATCGGCGAGTTCACCGTCAAGCGGCTGGCCGCGCTGCGCCCGCGCATCCAGGACATCGTCGACCACTTCATCGACGACATGCTCGCCGCCGACCAGCGCCCGGTCGACCTGGTGCAGGCGCTGTCCCTGCCGGTGCCCTCCCTGGTGATCTGCGAACTGCTCGGCGTCCCCTACACCGACCACGACTTCTTCCAAAGCCGCACCACCATGATGGTGCGCCGGACCTCGCTCGAAGACCGCCGGCGAGCCTTCGCCGAACTACGCGCCTACATCGACGAGCTGGTCACCCGCAAGGAGTCCGAACCCGGCGACGACCTGTTCGGCCGGCAGATCGCCCGGCAACGCCAGAAGGGCACCCTTGACCACGAGGGCCTGGTGAGTCTGGCCTTCCTGCTGCTGACCGCCGGACACGAGACCACCGCGAACATGATCTCGCTCGGTGTGGTCGGGCTGCTCTCCCATCCGGAGCAACTGGCCCTGATCATGGCCGACCCGGGCAGGACGCCCATGGCCGCGGAGGAACTGCTGCGTTACTTCACCATCGCCGACGGGGTCACCTCCCGGCTGGCCACCGAAGACGTGGAGATCGGCGGGGTGAGCATCAAGGCCGGCGAGGGCGTCATCGTCTCGACCCTGTCGGCCAACTGGGACCCGGCGGTGTTCAAGGACCCGGCAGAACTGGATATCGAGCGCGGGGCCCGCCACCACCTCGCCTTCGGCTTCGGCCCGCACCAGTGCCTTGGCCAGAACCTGGCCCGGCTGGAGCTGCAGATCGTCTTCGACACGCTGTTCCGCCGCATCCCTGCCCTGCGACTCGCCGCACCGGCCGAGGACCTGCCGTTCAAGTCCGACGCCGTCATCTACGGCGTCCACGAACTCCCGGTCACCTGGTGAGCAGGACATGATGCGAATCAAAGCCGACAGCGACCCCTGCGTCCTGACCGAACCGGCCCTCTTCGACCAAAGACGACGACGGCATCCTCCAACTACAGCTCGTCCGCGACCACTCGCGGATTTCGCAGGTGAGGAACATATCTGACAATGCTAGATGGCCGGCACCTGTTCGGCGTGCTCATCGAGCATGGGTGCGATCAGCGGCCCGCGCGTGGCCGCGCCGCTGAGTGCGGGATGGCTCACCGGCTCACTCCGGCATGGGGGCGAGGTCGGAGATCAGGGCGCGTACTCGGGCCTCGATCGTGTCCCGGATCGACCGCACCGCGTCCACCCCGCGCCCGGCGGGATCGTCCAGCGCCCAGTCCTCGTAGCGTTTGCCCGGGAAGATGGGGCAGGCATCGCCGCAGCCCATGGTGATGACCACATCGCTGTCCTGGACGGCGTCGGCGGTGAGCGCCTTGGGGATCTCGCCCGTGAGGTCGATGCCGACCTCGGCCATCGCCTCTGCCACGGCCGGGTTGATCTGGTCGGCGGGCGCGGATCCCGCTGAGCGCACATGGACGCGATCGCCTGCCAGGTGGGTGAGGAAGGCGGCGGCCATCTGGAAGCGGCCGGCGTTGTGCACGCACACGAACAACACCTGCGGTAGCTGCTCGTGCGGGCCGGGCTGGTCGGGCACCGTGTCTCCTATCGGGGCAGGTCGGCTTCGGCAGTCTGGCGGATCGCGTCAGGGGCGGGTGCCGTGCCGGGTCGCGGGATGCTCGGGTAGAGCAGGGCCAGCAGCAGGCCGCCGAGCCCGGCCCCGGCCAGCTGGGCGGCGATGAAGGCGGGCACCGAGGCGGGCGCGATCCCGGCGAAGGTGTCGGTGACGGCACGGCCGAGGGTGACGGCCGGATTGGCGAAGCTCGTGCTGGAGGTGAACCAGTAGGCGGCGCCGATGTAGCCGCCGACCGCGACCGGCGCCAACGCGGGCCGGTCCTGCCGGGCCAGGGCGAAGATGACCACGATGAGCCCGGCGGTGGCCACCACCTCGCCCAGCAGCAGATGCGGCGCCGAGCGGTCCCGGGTCGAGACCTGGACGGCGGGCAGTGCGAACATCGCGTTCGCCAGCACCGCGCCGGTGATGGCCCCGGCGGTCTGGGCGGGCAGGTAGGCGGCCAGGTCCCGGCCGCGCACGGCCGGAACCGCCTCCCGGCGGCCCAGGAGCCAGGCCGTCAGGGAGACGACCGGGTTGAAGTGCGCTCCGGACACGGGCGCGAACACCGTGATGAGCACGGCCAGGCCCGCCGCGGTGGCCAGGCTGTTGGCCAGCAGTTGCACGCCCACGTCGCGCGACAGGCCGGAGCCATGATGCCGGAGCCGACCACCACGGTCACCAGGGCGGCGGTACCGGTGAACTCGGTCAGCGCCCGGCGCGCGATCATGTTCACGCTGCTCGCCCCGTCCAGGCTCATCGCTTGCCTGTGGTGAGCGTCTCGGGCAGGGCGAGCACGCCGGTCAGGCGCTTGAGCGTGGCCGGGATGATCCAGTAGTAGACCCAGGTACCGCGCCGCTGGCTGTCGATCAGTCCGGCCTCGCGCAGCACTTTCAGGTGGTGCGAGATGGTTGGCGCCGTGACCGCGAACGCGCCGGTCAGATCACACACGCACACCCCCTCGCCGGTCACCCGGCCGCCCTCGTGTGCGCCGATCAGCGACAGCAGCCGCACTCGGATCGGATCACCGAGGGCCTTGAACACCCGTGCCAGCTCGGCCGCCTCCTCCTCGCCGACCGGCTCGTCGACCAGCGGCGCGCAGCATTCGGAGTTGAGCACCGGCAATTCCTGCTTCGACATACCTCTAATTTGACAGACTCCAAAGCAGGGAACAAACTCGAGACTGATTAGATGTCTGTCGAAACAACGATCGGAGATCGCCATGTCTCGCGTTCAGCTCGCCCTCCGCGTCGCCGACCTGGAGGGATCGATCACCTTCTACTCCAAGCTGTTCGGCACCGAGCCGGCCAAGCGCCGCCCGGGCTATGCCAACTTCGCCATCGCCGAACCGCCGCTCAAGCTCGTGCTCATCGAGGGCGAGGAGGGTGAGCCCACCCGCATGGACCACCTGGGGGTCGAGGTCGAAGACACCGGCCAGGTCAACGCCGCCACCCAGCGGCTCACCGAGGCCGGGCTGGCCACCTTCGAGGAGAACGACACCACCTGCTGCTACGCCCTGCAGGACAAGGTGTGGGTGCACGGCCCGGGCGCCGAGCCGTGGGAGGTGTACGTGGTCAAGGCCGACGCCGACACCCTGGCCAAGCAGACCGACTCCGTCTGCTGCGCCACGGCCGAGGCGGTGGACGAAGCCGCAGCCGCGGGCGAGGCCAGGCAGGACGCCGGGCAGGCCCAGCGGTCGGCCTGCTGCTGACAGACCCGCCCAGAAGGGCGCGCAAACGCCCGCCGGCCTGCTCTCGAGGACCGTGGCGGCCGGGGAAAGGTGGAGTGTGCCGCCCCACAGCGTCGGCGACGGGGCCAAGGCGTTCCGAAGCAGCCGCGAACGGCTCCTGGAAGGCGTGGTCGCCAAGCGGCTGGCCTCGGTCTATGTGGGGCACGTCGGCACCGGCTTCACGGACGAGACACTGCGGGATCTCACCGGCGCGGCCTGCGCCCGGACAAACGGCCGAACGGCCGGACCAGGTACGGAGGGAGGAGGGCTGACGGCGGGATCGGCCGGTCCTCATCCGGAAGCGCTGGAGTCGCCGCGCCCGCCGGCGGACAGAGTGGACCGTCGCTGCGACCATCGCACCAGCGCCAGCGCCGCGACCAGCATTAAGGCGCTCCCCGCGTAGGCGACCAGCTCCATGAGCTGCTGGCGGCTCTCCGCCACATCCCCCGGGATCGTCAGCCGGACGACCACCGACAGGATGTGGCGGATGATCGCGATGATGCCCACGATGATGAACGGTTCGAGCTGCAGACTGCCGCCCGCGAGGTGCGTCTGCACCGTCACGAAGATCTCCAGCACGATCAGCACGAGAAGCAGCTCTTCGAGGATGAGGAAGATCTTCTCAGCGCCGGACGCTCCTTTTTGGACGACCGTGAGGATCATCAGGACCAGAATGCCGACGCCCAGGGCGAGCAGCGCGAACGACACCAGGTAGAGGATCCCGTGCTCGGCGGCGGCCAGCATGGCCAGCAGCCGCCTGTTCTCCGGCCTCTGGGCGGCCTTGTGCACCGCGGCGCCGGCCGGAGACGAAGGCCCGGGCGTGCCTGATGGGTCCGGTGGGTTGTTCATGGGCAGTACCTGTGATCGTGCTGTGTGCCGGCGACCGTCGTACAGACTGCCCATACCCCCGGTCCGGCACGCGCGAATCTCCCGGTCCGGTGCGGTGCCAGCCATCATCTGCCCAGCTCGGACACCCTGCTTGCGGAAGCTCCGCCGACAGCGGCCTTGGCCGGGTGGTCAGACGTTCTGTTGTTCCGCGAGCCGGTCGCGCTGGCGCTGGCCGTAGGCCGCCTTGCGCACGGTCCCGTCGTCCTCGAGCCCGGAGCCGAAGGCGCCGCCCACCATCGCGCTGGAGGTCAGGAACCAGGCCAGCGCCAGGTAGTCGGTGACGCCCGGTCGATGGTTCAGCGTCTCCGAGAGGGTGGCGGGGACCAGCACGAGCGCGCCGACCCCGGTGAGCACCACGAACAGCACCGCGTACAGGCAGAGCACGCCCAGCGTGATGGTGATCAGGGTGACGGTGTTGTAGAGGAGGGCGCGGGCCTTGGGCACCCTGCCGCCGGGACGCTCCCACAACTCGTGGTCGACGATGATCCACGCGGCGAGGGCGAGGATGGACAGCACCATGATCAGCGACTGCCGCCAGGTGTCCAGCGCGTTGGAGAGCTGCCAGGCGGTGTCGTTGATCACGCCGAACGCGGCGGTGGCGAACACGCCCGCCAGCGCCCGTGACAACGAGGTGAACAGCCGCCACGGGCGATTGGCCCGCACCATGCCGGCGAGCAGGCGCGCCCGCCCGCGCAGGCCGGGCATGACGTAGCGATCGGGGACGACCCGGCCGGGCTCGGCGTCTCCTTCCACCCTGCGGCCGATCGCGGGGACGCGGTCACGGCCGGTGGGCGGGAGGACCAGCAGGCCGACGACGTTCACCACGGCCTCCAAGGTCCGGCCGACCAGGTGAAAGGTGCCGAGGGCGGGCAACGACAGCAGGGCGACGCGGTCGCCGGTGCTGACCTCCGCGCTCACCGCGTCCAGGCCCAGCCGGCGAGGGAGGTCGGTGACGAATACTGCGACGTCCCAGCCGGACTCGGGCAGGTGCGGGCGGACAGCGGTGAGCATGGCTGAGATGTCGACCTGCTCCTCCGCCGCCAGGGGAGCGGTGTACGCGCGCACCTGCCAGTCGAAGCCCGGGCCGAGCCGCTCCCGCAACCGGCCGGGCAGGTCGCGCGCCACCCTCACAGCCAGCTCGGTGGGCAGGTCAGGATCGGCGACCAGGGCGATGCGCATGTCCAGGCCCTACCCTGAGCGGTTCGCCCTGACCAGGGGTTACTGGCTCAGGCCGGTGACGAGGTTGATGGCCACGGCCAGGATTCCGGTGTTGAAGAAGTAGGACAGCAGGGCGTGCGCGAGGGTTACCTTGCGGATGTGCGTGCTGACCACATGGTTGTCGGTGACGCCGAAGGTCACGCCGATCGTGAACGCGAGGTAGGCGAAGTCGCTGTACGCCGGCGGATCCTCCTGCCCGAAGTCGATGCCGCCGTCCTCGTCCACGTAGTAGAGCCTGGCGTACTTGAAGGCGAACACCGTGTTCACCAGGCTCCACGACACGACGACCGTCACCACGCTCAGGATGACCAAGGCCGTCGTCAGCGGGGTGTGACTGGCGGTGCGGACCAGGGCGAGCGCGACCGCCCCCAGGCTGGCCACGGCGCCGATCAGCACGCCGGTGTCGGTGGAGCGGGCGTCGCCCTCCTCCTTGGCCAGCCGTTTGGTCTCATGGTGATCCTTGGGCCAGCTGATCAGCCACACCCAGACCAGGCCCACCGTCGCGGCCACACCCCAGCCGAGCAGCGGCGACAACTCGGGCACCCCCAGCCGCCAGGCACCGATCGCCACGACGACCCCGGCTCCCAGGGACGTCAGCACGCGCCGTACCGACATGACGCGCTTGCCCGCGCGTCCCCTGGACGCAGACCTCACCGCTCCAGCATCCCAACGAGCCCCCGCAGCCACGGGACCCCGCCCGGTGTGTCGCCATTCGGAGATCAGGCCGGCGATCAGGGCAGGATCGAGGCCAGGTCCTTCGGCATGCTGGACTTCACGTCCTCCCACTCGCCATCGGTAATGTGCTTCCTGAGCGCTTGCAAAACCTTCTTGACCAGATCCTCCTCGCTCTCCTGGAGCTCGAAGGACAGCTCGCGGGAGACGCGGTCGAGGAACTCCCTGCGATGGGCCTTGACCGGCACGATGCTCGGCCGCCAGCCGTCGTAGTAGACCCCGCGGATCAGCAGCGGCAGTTGGGCGGCGAGCTGGGCGCTCTCGTCCACGGTCAGCCGGTCGCGCAGCGCGTGCAGCACGGCGCGCAAAGCGGCGTAGGACTGGTTGCGGCGCTCAGGCGTCCAGCCGTGCGCCTCCTCGATCTCCCGCAGCACGCGGTTCGTCTTGTCCACCGTACGGTTGAACGGCGCATAACCGGTTTCCGCCATCTCCTTCACCCCTTCTCTACCTCGGCGGGCAGGCCTTGCGTCAAGTCTCGGCACGGCGGGCGTGGGGTCACATCCCCCAGCCGGGTAGTCGTCCCCGGCCAGGAACGAAAGATCTTGCTGGGCATGGGATTCCCTGTTTCCCGTCGTGGCAGGCGCTCCGTGGGAGGAACCATGCGGGGACGCGATCGGGAATGGCGTCACGTCGAGGGCCTGCTGCAGAGGTTGCGGCGAGGTGGGGGCGGGACGCTGCTGGTGGACGGAGAGCCGGGGTCGGGGAAGAGCCGGCTGCTCGCCGAAGCCGTCGCCGAAGCGTCCGAACGCGGGATCGGGATCGTGCACGGCAGGGTGGAGGAGCTGGGCGAGCTCGCTCCGTGCAGCATGTTGCTGGAGGCCCTCGACCTGCGGTCCGAGCCGGGAGGCGACGGCCCCGCCCGCTTCGGCCCGCTGGTCCTGGAGCGGTTGCGGGTGGGCCTCGAGCGGCTGGCCACGGGGCCTGTGCTGGCCGCGCTCGACGACCTGCAACGGGCGGACCCGGCGACACTGAGGATGTTGCACACCCTGCACGACCTGCTGGCCAACCGGCCCATCGGCTGGCTGATGTCCCGCTCGACCGCGCCGATCGCGTGCCGGGCCGTGTCGCTGTTCGACATCCTGGAGCGGGAGGGGGCCGACAGGGTGACGCTCGCGCCGCTGTCACCGGACGCGGTCGCGGCGCTGACGGCGGACACCCTCGGGAGGTCGCCCGACCCGGTGACGCGGGCGCTGGCGGCGACGGCCGGCGGCAATCCGCTGCTGATCACCGAGCTGTTGGCGGGGCTGCGCGAAGAAGGCCTGCTGGGGGACGCGGCGCGGGCCCGCGCGCCCGGCCGGCTGCGGATCGTGGTGCGGGGCTGGATCGACACCCTGAGCGCGAAGCCCAGGAGCCTGGTGGAGATGATCGCCGTTCTCGGCCGCTCGTTGTCGCTGGAGCACGCCGCGTCACTGCTCGACACCACGCCGGCCGCGCTGCTCCCGGGCACGGAGGAGGCCACGGCCGCGGGCATCCTGATAGTGACCGAGCACGGCCTGGCCTTCCGCCACGAACTGGTCGCGGACATCGTCGCCGCGGGCATCCCTCCATCGGTGCGGCAGACCCTGCTAGACCAGTCCGGCGTTCTCATGAGCTCCGAGAGGGCGAGCCCGGCCCGCCTGCTCACCGGCCCGGCCGCCACCGCCATAGACGCGGCGATCGCCAGCGGGCGGCTGCACGAGGCCGAGGAGATGGTACGGGGCCGCCTCGCCGAGCACGGCTCCGTGTACGGCTCGGCCGAACTGCGCTGCCTGCTGGCGGACACGATGTACCTGACGGGCCGGGGCGACGAGGCGATCCACGAGGCCGAGACGGTGCTGGCGGTCCCGGGTCTGCCCGGCCACGTACGCGAGCGGGCGACCCTGGTCCAGCTGTACGCCACGACGCGCCTGCGGGACGACGGCACCGCGCGGGCGCACGCCCAGGAGGTCATCGACGGGAAGGACCGCTATGGTCCCGCGGCCAGGAGCGCCGCGCTGGTCGCCCTGGCCACCGCGGAGCGGCACGAGGGCAGGCTTTCCGGCGCGCTGGCCCTGGCGGAGAGCGCCTGCCGGCTGGCCGGCGCCGGCTCTCCGAAGGAACGCCGCTACGAGGCCTGCCTGATCGCGGCCGGCGTGCTCGTCGACGTCCACCGGCTGGAGGAGGCGCGGGCGATGCTCCGCCAGGCGCGCAAGGACATGTTCGGCCAGGGTCATCTGGCCTGGGCCGCGGACGCCTCGGCGCTGGAAGCTCGCCTGGAGCTGCTCGCGGGCCGTTTCGACGACGCGGTCACCGAGGCGAGGCGGGCCCTGGACCTGGCCGGTGCGCTCAACACGCCGCTGTCGATCGCGGCGGCCTGCGCGGTGCTCGCCGCCGTCGCGCTGCGGCGCGGCGACCTGCAGGGAGCGGCGCATCATCTCGGGGAACAGCCCGGGGGAGCGGCCGAGGCACGCTTGCGGCACGCCCTGCTGGCCGCGCAGGTCGCGGAGGCCCGCGACGGGCCGCGCAGCGGGATGAGCCTGCTTGCCGACCTGCCCCGCCCGCTGCTGCTCACCATCGAACCCGCGGCCGGCCCCTGGATGGCCCGGGTCGCCCTGGGCACGGACGACCGGGCGGCGGCCGAGTCCGTGGTCGCCGCCGCGGAGGCACTCGGCGGGGCCAACCATGAGTTTCCGGCGTTGGGCGCCGCCGCGGCGCATGCCCGGGGCCTGCTCGACGGGGATTGCGACGCCCTCGCCCTGGCCGCCGGGCGGACCGAGGACGTGTGGGCGCGGGCCTCCGCCGAGGAGGACCTCGGCAGGGTGCTCGCCGCCGCCGGGCAGCGCGTGGAGGCCGCGGAGAGCCTGGGGTGCGCCCTGGGCGCGTACGACGACATCGGCTCGGTGAGGGACGCCGCGCGCATCCGCCGGAGGTTGCGCGGCATGGGGGTACGCCACCGGCACTGGAGCTACGCCGAACGCCCGGTCTCCGGTTGGGACAGCCTGACCGAGACCGAGCACACTGTCTCGTTGCTCGCGGCGGACGGCTGGACCAACCCACAGATCGCCGAACAGATGTTCATCAGCGTGCATACGGTCGCGTTCCACCTGAGGCAGGTCTTCCGCAAGCTGAGCATCAGATCCCGGGTCGAGCTCGCGCGGCTCGCGGCGGAGCAGAGACGTGACGGCTTCGATCAGCCGCCCGGCGGAAGGCGCGCCTGAGCCGCGCCGGCACGAGGCCGCGGCGGTGACTACCCACCTGGGGGATGTGGCCGCGAAAAGCGTGCGGAAGGCTCGAAATCAGGAGGAGCAGAGCGCTGTCACCGTGCCCAAGGAGCAGACCGCCGATTGAGGTTTCAGGGGTCTCAACCTGAGGGGGAAGGGAGGAGCCGTGTCCGTCGCACCGTCTGGCCCCATCATGACCAACCGCGAACTGATCGGAAGTTACGACAGCTACGAGGAGGCGCAGGAGGTCGTCGACTACCTGTCCGATCACGGATTCGCCGTACGCGGAACGCTGATCGTCGGCACCGGCCTGCACTCGCTGGAGCGGGTGCTCGCGCGCATGACCCATCTGCGGGCGGCCGGCTGGGGCGCGGCGGGAGGAGCATGGTTCGGGTTCCTCATCGGCTTGTTCCTGGCGATTTTCTCCACCACGGTCGCAGCCGGGTTGCCCCTGGTGTTGTGGGGGCTGCTGTGGGGTGCGGTGGCCGGAGCGATCTTCGGCGTGATCTCGCACGCGATGCTGCGCGGTCGGCGGGACTTCATCTCCGAGAGCGCCCTCGTCGCCGACAGATACGAAGTCCTCGTCGAGTCAGAGCACGCGGCCCAGGCCCATGAACTGCTCCGGGGAATGACCGGATAGAGCCCGAAAGGGAGTGCAAGGGGGGAAGCGAGAAATGGCGAAGGCAGTCGGCATCGATCTCGGTACCACCAACTCGGTGATCGCCGCCACGGTGGACGGCCACCCCACGGTGATACCCAACGCCGAAGGCTCCCGGACGACGCCGTCCGTGGTGGCATTCACCGACGAGGGCGAACGGCTGGTCGGCCAGCTGGCCCGCCGCCAGGCCATACTCAACCCGAAAGGAACGATCTATTCCGCCAAACGCTTCATCGGCCGCCGCTACGACGAGATCCAGAGCGAGCAGCACGCCGTCTCCTTCGACGTCGTGGAGGGGCCCCAGGGAGCCGTGCGCTTCCAGATTCGGGACAAGCAGTACGCGCCGGAAGAGGTCTCGGCCCTCGTCCTGCGCAAACTCGTCGCGGACGCGGCGAAGTACCTGGGCGAGAAGGTGACCGAGGCGGTCATCACCGTGCCGGCGTACTTCAACGACGCCCAGCGTCAGGCGACCAAGGACGCGGGACGCATCGCGGGGCTCGAGGTCCTGCGGATCATCAACGAGCCGACGGCGGCGGCGCTCGCCTACGGGCTGGACAAGAAGTCCAACGAGACCGTGCTGGTCTTCGACCTGGGCGGCGGCACCTTCGACGTCAGCATCCTGGACATCGGCGAAGGCGTGGTCGAGGTCCGCGCCACCTCCGGGGACGGGCATCTCGGCGGCGACGACTTCGACCGCCGGATCGTCGACCACCTGGCCGACGAGTTCCAGCGGGACCAGGGCATCGACCTGCGCAACGACCCGCAGGCCCTGCAGCGCCTGTTCGAGGCGGCGGAGAAGGCCAAGGTCGAGCTCTCCGAGGTCACCCAGACCACGATCAGCCTGCCGTTCGTCACGGCGGACGCCTCGGGGCCGAAGCACCTCAACACCACGCTCATGCGCTCCACGTTCGAGCAGATCACGGCCGACCTGGTCGAGCGCTGCGTCACGCCTGTCAAGCAGGCGATGGAGGACGCCAAGCTCAGGCCCGCGGACATCGACGAGGTGATCCTCGTCGGCGGGTCGACCCGGATACCCGCCGTGCAGAATCTCGTGCGCCGGCTGACCGACGGCAAGGACCCCAACATGACGGTGAACCCGGACGAGGTCGTCGCCATCGGCGCGGCGGTCCAGGCCGGGATCATCAAGGGCGAGGTGCAGGACGTCGTCCTGCTCGACGTCACGCCTCTGTCGCTGGGCGTCGAGACCCTCGGCGGCCTGATGACCAAGGTCATCGAGCGCAACACGACGATCCCGGCGCGCCGCACCGAGGTCTTCAGCACGGCCGAGGACAACCAGAACGCCGTCGACATCGTCATCCTGCAAGGGGAGCGCGAGCGCGCCGCCGACAACCGGGTGCTCGGGCGCTTCCGGCTGGAGAACATCCGGCCCGCGCCGCGGGGGGTCCCGCAGATCGAGGTCACCTTCGACATCGACGCCAACGGCATCCTCAACGTCTCCGCCCGGGACAAGGACACCGGTGCCGAGCAGCGGATCACCATCAGCGAGAGCTCCAACCTGGACAAGCCGGAGATCGAGCGGATGGTCGCCGACGCCGAGCAGCACCGTACGGAGGACCTCAGGCTCAGGGAGGCCATCGACGCGCGCAACGAGCTGGACTCGGTCGCCTACCAGGTGGAACGACGTCTGGAGGAGCTCGGCGAGGCCGTGCCCGTGCACGAGAAGGCGCGGGCGGAGCAGCTCGTCCAGGACGCCAGGCAGGCGATCAAGGAAGAGGCGCCGGTGGACCGGCTGCGCGCGCTCAGCGGAGAGCTGCAGCAGGTCTATCACGGACTCGGGGCCGCCGCGGGCGGCGGGCCGAGCGTGCCGCCGCAGGGCAGGACGGAAACCGCCCCCGGCGGCAGTGACGAGGACGTGATCGACGCCGAATTCACGACCTCGGAGCCCGAGTGACATGAACGAGCACAGACCCGAGACGCAGGACCAGGCCGGCGCGCGGGGCGAGCATGTGCCCCCCGCGCAGGCCGCGCCCGCGGAGACCGACGCGAAGCTGGCGGAGCTGGAGGACCGGTGGCTGCGCGCGGTCGCGGACCTGGACAACCTGCGCAAGCGCATCGCACGCGACGCCGAGCGGATCAGGGCAGAAGAGCGGTCCAAGGTGGCGGCCGAGTGGCTGCCCATCCTGGACAACCTGGAGCTCGCGCTGAGCCACGCGGTCCGCGGCGACGGTGGCGCGGACGCCGTCCTTGAAGGGGTACGAGCGGTACGGGACCAGGCGGTCACCCTGCTCAACAAGCTCGGCTACCCCCGTCACGACGAGACCGGTGTGCCCTTCGACCCCGCCCGCCACGAGGCGGTGACGACAGTCGAACGGGCAGACGCCGATCCGGGCACCGTGGTGGAGGTGCTCAGGCCCGGCTACGGCGACGACGAGCGGCAGCTCAGGCCGGCGATCGTGGCCGTCGCGAAGAAGGGGGAGTGATGGCCGAACGCCGGGACTTCTACGAGGTGCTCGGAGTCGACCGGAACGCCGACCCCGACGAGATCCAGCGGGCCTACCGCAAGCTCGTGCGCGCCCATCACCCCGACGTCAACAAGGATCCCGGCGCCGAGGACAGGTTCAAGGAGATCTCCGAGGCCTACAGCGTGCTCTCCGACCCCGAGACGCGTCGCCGCTACGACGCGTTCGGACACGATTTCCGCCAGGTGCCGCCCGACGTCGATCCAGCGGACTGGGCCCGCGCACGCAGCCGGGCGGGTGCACGGGCCGGCGCGGGGGCCGGTGCGGGGGGTGGCCGGTGGCGCTCGACCGGCGCCGAGGACTTCGGCTTCGGCGCGGACGAGGGCATCGACCTGGAGGACCTGCTCGGCGGCATGTTCGGTGGCCGGGGCAGACGGCAGTGGGGGCCGGTGCCCGGCGCCGACCAGGAGGCGGAGCTGACGCTGACCGTGGAGGAGGCGTATCACGGCGGGCGCCGCAGCATCACGCTGCCCGGTGGCAGGCGGCTGGATGTCACGATCCCGCCCGGTGTCACGAACGGGCAGCGGATCAGGCTCGCCGGCCAGGGCGGGCACGGCAGTGAGGGAGCCCAGCCAGGCGACCTCCACCTGATCGTGCGGATCGCCGGCCATCCCCGCTACCGAGTGGAGGGCCGCGACATCTACGCCCCGCTGCCGCTGACTCCCTGGGAGGCGGCGCTCGGCGCCACGGTCGCCGTCGACACGCCGGGCGGCGAGGCGAAGGTGAAGGTGCCGCCGGGCACATCCACGGGCCGCCGCCTGCGCCTGAAAGGCCGCGGCATGCCCCATCCGCGCGGGGCCGCGGGCGACTTCTACGCCGAGTCCCGGATCATGGTGCCGCCCAGGCTCACCGACGAGGAGCGGAGCCTGTTCGAGCAGCTCGCCGCCGTCTCGCACTTCGACCCCAGGAGGCGCTCATGAGCTACGCGCTCGTCCGCCAGGTCCGGCTCGACCTGGACGCCTACGCGCGGGCCACGGGCCTGCACCCGCAGGCCGTGCGCCGGCTGGTGGCGCTCGGCCTGCTGGAGCCGGTCAGGAACGCCAGGGGGGAGCTGTGCTTCACGCCCGCCCAGGTGGCGGCGGCGGCCCGCATCCAGCGGTTGCACGAAGGACTGTCCATCAACTACGTCGCGATCGGCGTGGTGATCGACCTCCTCGACCGGATCGGGGAGCTGGAGGCCGCCCTGCGCGACCTCCCACGACCACGCTAGGGGGCTGGAGTGGACCCGAACAGGATGACGCAGAAGTCGCAGGAAGCCCTGCACGACGCCCAGACCAAAGCCTTGCGCTTCGGCCACACCGAGGTGGACGGCGAGCATCTCCTGCTGGCCCTGCTCGACCAGCCCGAGGGGCTGGCGCCCAGGCTGCTGGAGCAGGCCGGCGCCGATCCGCGGCGCCTGCACGCCGACCTGGAGGACGAGCTGTCGCGACGGCCCAAGGTCAGCGGCCCGGGCGCCGCGCCCGGCCAGGTGTTCGTCACCCAGCGCCTGTCGCGGCTGCTCGACGCCGCCGACCGGGAGGCACGCCGGCTCAAGGACGAGTACGTCTCGGTCGAGCACCTGCTGCTGGCCCTCATCGAGGAGGGGTCCACGACCACGTCCGGACGTCTCATGCACGGCCAGGGCCTGAGCAGGGACCGGTTCCTGGAGACGCTCACCACCGTACGGGGCAATCAGCGCGTCACCTCGGCCATGCCCGAGGTGGCCTACGAGGCGCTGGAGAAGTACGGGCGCGATCTGGTCGCCGACGCCCGGGCGGACAAGCTCGACCCGGTGATCGGCCGCGACGGGGAGATCCGGCGGGTGATCCAGATCCTCTCCCGCAAGACCAAGAACAACCCGGTCCTGATCGGCGATCCCGGAGTCGGCAAGACGGCCGTCGTCGAGGGGCTCGCCCAGCGCATCGTCCGCGGCGATGTCCCCGAGGGACTGCGCGACAAGACCATCTTCAGCCTGGACATGGGCGCGCTCGTGGCCGGTGCCAAGTACCGCGGTGAGTTCGAGGAACGACTCAAGGCCGTGCTGAACGAGGTGAAGGCGGCCGAGGGACGGATCCTGCTGTTCGTGGACGAGCTCCACACGGTGGTCGGAGCCGGGGCGACCGAGGGCGCCATGGACGCCGGCAACATGCTCAAGCCGATGCTGGCGCGCGGCGAGCTGCACATGATCGGCGCGACCACGGTGGACGAATACCGCAAGCACATAGAGAAGGACGCCGCCCTGGAGCGCAGGTTCCAGCCGGTGCTGATCGACGAGCCCTCGATCGAGGACACCATCTCGATCCTGCGCGGCCTGCGTGAACGCCTGGAGGTCTTCCACGGCGTGAAGATCCAGGACAGCGCGCTCGTGGCCGCTGTGACGCTGAGCCACCGCTATATCTCCGACCGGTTCCTGCCGGACAAGGCGATCGACCTGGTGGACGAGGCGTGCGCGATGATCCGGACGGAGATCGACTCCATGCCGGCCGAGCTCGACGCCCTGACCAGGCGGGTACGGCGGCTGGAGATCGAAGAGGCCGCACTGGACAAGGAGGACGACCCGGCCAGCGGGAAGCGTCTCGCCGAGCTGCGCGAGGAACTGGCCGCCACGCGTGCCGAATGCGACGCGATGCGGGCACAGTGGGAGGCCGAGCGCTCGGCCCTGCGCAAGGTCCAGAGCCTGCGGCAGGAGATCGAGGCCGTGCGGCGGGAGGCCGAGCAGGCCGAACGCGACTACGACCTCAACCGCGCCGCCGAGCTGCGCCACGGCAGGTTGCCCGAGCTGGAGCGCCGGCTGAGTGCCGAGGAGGATCGCCTGGGCACCCGGCAGAACGGCCACCGGCTGCTGCGCGAGGTGGTGACCGAAAGGGAGATCGCGGACATCGTCTCCCGCTGGACCGGCATCCCGGTGGCACGGCTGCAGGAGGCCGAGCGGGACAAGCTGCTCAAGCTCGACCAGATCCTGCATGAGCGCATCGTCGGCCAGGCGGAGGCCGTGCGGCTCGTGGCCGACGCCATCATCCGCGCCCGCTCGGGCATCAAGGACCCCCGCCGTCCCATCGGGTCGTTCCTTTTCCTCGGGCCGACCGGCGTCGGCAAGACCGAGCTGGCCAGGTCCCTCGCGGAGGCCCTGTTCGACACCGAGGACAACATGGTCCGCGTCGACATGAGCGAGTACCAGGAACGCCACACGGTCAGCCGCCTCGTCGGCGCTCCTCCCGGCTACGTCGGCTACGAGGAGGGCGGACAGCTCACGGAGGCGGTGCGGCGCAAGCCGTACTCGGTGGTGCTCTTCGACGAGATCGAGAAGGCCCACGCGGACGTCTTCAACGCGCTGCTGCAGGTCCTGGACGACGGCCGGCTGACCGACGCGCAGGGCCGCACGGTCGACTTCCGCAACACCGTGATCATCATGACCTCGAACATCGGCTCTCAGCACCTGCTGGACGGGGTCACCTCCGACGGGGAGATCAAGCCCCAGGCACGTGAGAGCGTGATGGGGGAACTGCGCCGGCACTTCCGGCCCGAATTCCTCAACAGGATCGACGACATCGTGCTGTTCAAGCCGCTGACCGAGGCGGAGATCGAGCGGATCGTCGAGCTGATGTTCACCGACATCAGGCAGCGGCTGGCCGACCGGCGGCTCACCCTGGAGGTCACCGAGGAGGCCCGCAAGCTCATCGCCAACCAGGGGTACGACCCCGTCTACGGCGCCCGGCCGCTGCGCCGGTTCATCGCCCGCGAGGTCGAGACCAGGATCGGCCGGGCCCTGCTCGCCGGAGACGTCCCCGACGGCTCGACCATCGTGGTCGGCGCCGACAAGGGCGAGCTGAACGTCACCTTCTACGCCCCGGGGAGCTGACATGCACACCGTGCGCTGCGCCAACTGCGGGAGGCCGAACAGGGTTCCGGAGGCCGCCTCGGGCACGCCCCGCTGCGCCAACTGCCACCAGCCGCTGCCGTGGATCGCCGACGCCGGCGACGACACCTTCGCGGAGATCGCCCTACGGGCCGACCTGCCGGTACTCGTCGACTTCTGGGCGGAATGGTGCGGGCCGTGCCGGATGGTCACGCCCGCGCTCGACCAAATCGCCCAAGAGATGGCGGGACGCGTGAAGCTCGTCAAGGTCGAGGTGGACCGGTCCCCGGCACTCTCGCAACGCTTCACGATCACGGCCGTCCCGACGCTCATGATGCTCAACGAGGGCCGCGTCGTGGCTCAACGCGCCGGCGCGGCCCCGGCGCCCCAGCTGCGCGAATGGGTCGAGGGCGCACTGAGGACGCCGTCATGACGCAGTCGCCGGCCACCCTGACCGAGACACCGGACCTGTACGGGGCCTATCCCCGGCTGGACGAGCGGCGCATCACGGACCTGTCGCAGTGCGGCGAGCGCAAGCCCGTGTCGCCCGGCGAGGCCCTCTACCGGGAGGGCGAGCCGCTCGGCGAGTTCATCGTGATCCTGCGCGGCAAGGTAGCCATGGTCGAGGGGTACGGCAGCGGGGAGGAACGCACGATCGCCGTCCACGGCCCCGGGCGTTTCCTCGGCGAGCTGGGCCTGCTCACCGGCCAGGCCGGATTCCTGTCCGCGCTCGTGCGGGAGCCCGGCGAGATCCTGGCCGTCCGGGCCGACCAGGTGCTCGCGCTGGTGGCCGGTGACCCGGCGTTCGGGGACCTCATCCTGCGGGCCTACCTGACCCGCCGTACCCTGCTGATCGGCATGGACGCCGGGTTCCGCATCATCGGCTCCCGCTACTCGCCCGGCGCCCGCCGGCTGCGCGAGTTCGCCGTCCGCAACAGGCTCCCACACCGGTGGATCGACCTGGAGGAGGACGAGGAGGCGGAGGCGCTGCTGCGCCGGCTCGGCATCTCCCCGCAGGAGACGCCGGTCGTGATCTGGCGCGGAGACCAGGTGCTGCGCAACCCGACCGCCGCCACGCTGGCCAAGACCATCGGCCTGCCCGCGCCGCGGCCCGGCGACGGCGTATGCGACCTGATCGTCGTGGGCGCGGGCCCCGCCGGCCTGGCCGCGAGCGTCTACGGGGCCTCGGAGGGCCTGACCACGGTCGTGCTCGACGCGGTCGCCGCGGGCGGCCAGGCGAGCACCTCCTCCCGCATCGACAACTACCTCGGCTTCCCGTCGGGCATCTCCGGCGCCGAGCTCGCCGAACGCGCCGTCATCCAGGCGGCCAAGTTCGGCGCCCGGCTGACCGTACCGGCCGAGGCGAGCGGGCTGGAGGCCGACGACGGCCACTACAGCGTGCTCGTCGAGGGCGGGCCCGCCGTGCAGGGCCACGCCGTGCTCATCGCCACCGGCGCCCACTACCGCAAACTCGACGTTCCCGACCTGGAGAAGTACGAAGGGTGCGGCGTCTACTACGCGGCTACGTCGTTCGAGCTGCGCATGTGCCGGCAGGCGCCGGTGGTCATCGTCGGCGGCGGCAACTCCGCGGGCCAGGCGGCACTGTACCTGGCCGGGAACGCCTCGTCGGTGCGCATGCTCGTCCGCGGCGGCGACCTCAGCGAGAGCATGTCCCGCTACCTCACCGACGCGATCGACCGGACGCCCGGCATCGAGATCATGTTCCATACCGAGGTACGCGAACTCTTCGGCGACGGCACTCTACGGGCCGTCCGCGCCCAGAACAACCAGACGGGCCAGGTCATCGAGATCGAGACCAACGCGATGTTCGTGTTCATCGGCGCGGATCCGCACACCGGCTGGCTGGCGGGCGCCGTCACGCTGGACGATCGGGGCTTCGTCATCACGGGGAAGGGCCGGTCGCCGCACTGGGAGGCACTTCCTCTGGAGGCCGGGCGGCCCGGCGTGTTCGCCGTGGGGGACGTCCGCAGCGGGTCGGTCAAACGGGTCGCATCCGCGGTCGGGGAGGGCGCCATGGCCGTACGCCTGCTGCACGAAAGGTTCACCAAGACAGGCAATCGACAGGAAAGACGGTGATCCGGATGCCAGTGATCGCGGTTTCCAGGTTCGAGCACTTCTTCCGCGCCGCCGCGGGACTAGACGTGGACAAAACCGACCTCAAGCGATACAGCGACTTCGTCAACCGGAAGCTGTACGACATGCTCGTCGTCGCCCAGGCCGCAGCGAAGTCGAACGGGCGCGACATCATCCAGTTCTGGGACCTGCCCATCACCAAGGGGCTGCAGGAGAACATGCACGACTTCCGCGACCTGAACGAGGAGCTGGATCTGGCCCCGATCCTGGCGGAGCTCAGGGCGCTGCCGCCGCTCGACCTGTCGCTCAGCGAGGAGACCGAGTCGCGGCTGTCCGCCGTGGCGGGCGGGCTCTCCGCGGCGCTCGCCAAGGCCTTCACCATTATCGACCCCACGCTCAAGAACCCGGCCACCAAGCAGTGGGAGCGGGTGACCAGGCTCTTCGACCTGCTTTTGTGATCAATGGCAGGTCCGGCCGAGCTGGATCATCGCACGGTACAAGGCGGTGGGGGTCGGCGGTGGTGGCAGGGGCTCGGGTGTGGCGCCGGGCGCGGCGAAGGCTGTGATCATGTAGGCGACCAGGCGGCGCCAGGTATCGGGGGCGGCCAGGCCGGTGGCGGAGACGACGCCGGCGTTGGCCATGAGCAGGATCACCAGATCCTCTGAGGAGAAGTCCGGACGCAGCCGTCCGGCCGTCTTGGCGCGGTCGATGAGCTTGAGGAAGCCTTCGTAGGCGCGCCCGCGTTTGTCCTCCAGGGCCTTGGCGGTGGGGAAGGTCATGGTCAGCACTGCCGCGAAGCCTCGGTCGGCGGCCTGCATGGCGCAGACGGCTTCGATGTAGCCGGTGAAGCCGCGCCAGGGGTCCGGGTCGGCGAGCGAGGTGGCGACCGCGCCCAGATAGGCGTCCATGCGGTCGGCGAAGACCGCGTCGATGAGGTCCTCACGCGTGGGGAAACGGCGGAACAGGGTGGCGATGCCCACTCCGGCCCGGCGGGCGACCTCTGCCATCGACACCTCAAGACCGGCCTCGGCGTACGCCTGGCGGGCCGCTGCCAGAACCCGCTCGCGGTTGCGTTCGGCGTCCTTCCGCAGTGGTCCGGGGTCGTCAACGGAGGTCATGGGCCCCATCGTAGCCGTAAGTGGAAAGGCCTATCCATTCGTGGTGCTAAAGTCCTGCACAGAACCGGATAGAGCTTTCCACTTCTATCGAGGAGGATGCCCATGCGCGCCGTGACCTTGCCATCGGTCCCCGCGACCCCACAGGTGACCGAACTGGAGCCCCCCTCCCCGCAGCCCGGGGAAGTGCTGGTCGAGGTGAGCGCCTCCTCGGTCAACGGCTTCGACGCCGCCACTGCCGCCGGCTACCTGCAGGGCATGATGGAGCACCACTTCCCGCTGGTGATCGGCAAGGACTTCGCCGGCACCATCACCGCACTCGCCGACGGCGTCACCGGCTATGCCGTCGGAGACGCGGTCTTCGGGGTCGTGACGAAGTCGTTCCTGGGCGCCGGCTCGCTGGCCGAGTACGTCACCGTGCCCACCGCCGTCGGCCTCGCCCCGATCCCGCACGGGCTGGGCGCCGCGCAGGCAGGCGCGCTCGGCCTGGCCGGGACGGCCGCGCTCACCGCGATAGAGGCCGTCAGCCCCGCCGAGGGCGAGAGCATCCTGATCGTCGGGGCGACCGGTGGAGTCGGCCTGATCGCCCTCCAGTACGCCGCCGCGCGCGGCGCCCGCGTGATCGCCACCGCCCGGCCCGGCGCCGAGGCCGACCTGGTCACCGAATTGAGCGGCGGCAAGGCCGAACTGGTCGACCACGACGGCGACCTGGCCGCGCAGGTCCGGGACCTGGCCCCGAAGGGGGTGGCCGCGGCCCTGCACCTGGCGGGCGACGGCGGACAGATCGCCGGCCTGGTCGCCGACGGTGGCCGCCTGGCCTCCACCCTGGGCCTGACCGCCGAGGCCGTGCCCGGCCGTGACCTGAGCGTGGTGGCGGTGATGGCCCACCCCGACGAGGCCACCCTCGCCCGGTTGGCCGCCGACGCCGCCTCCGGCACGATCCGCGTCCCCATCACCACCACGTACCCGATCGAACAGGCGCCGCAGGCGTTCGCCGACTTCGGCACGGGCGCACTCGGCAAGCTCGCCGTCACCATCCGCTGAGGAGGTTCACCGATCATGTCCGTCATCGCCATCGTCGGCGCGGGCCCCGGCATGGGGCTGTCCATCGCCAAGCTGTTCGGCGCGCACGGCTTCGAGGTCGCCCTCGTCGCCCGCGACGCGGCCAAGCTCGACACGCTCGTCAACGACCTGAGGGAAGCCGGGGTGAGTGCCGCGGCATTCACCGCCGACGTCACCGACCGGCCCTCGCTGGTGACCGCGTTCGAGCAGATCAACAAGCGCTTCGGCCGGGTCGACGTGCTGGAGTACTCACCCGCGACCCGCGAGGTGGAGATGGCGGGGCCGCTGGAGACCACGCCCGACAACGTCCAGTCGCAGATCGAGTACTACCTGTACGGGGCGATCACCGCCGCGGCCCAGGTGCTGCCCGCGATGCGCGAAGCAGGCGCGGGTACGCTGCTGTTCACCACCGGCGGCGGCTCGATCACCCCGCACCCCGCGATGGGCAACATCAACGCCGCCGCCGCGGCGCTGCGCAACTGGGTGCTCAACCTCCACCAGGTCCTGGACGGCACCGGCGTCCACGCCGCGCACGTGGCCATCAGCGCCTGGATCGGCTCCGGCCCACCCGAGGCCGAGCCGGACGCCATCGCCTCCGCCTACTGGGACCTGCACACCGCCCGCGACCGCGCCGAGATCAACTACATCGCCTGACCGGCCCTCGGCCGCACCCCCCACCCTGCGAACGAAGAGAGAACCAGACGATGAACGTGTTCCTGTGGATCCTGCAAGCAGTCCTGGCCGCGATGTTCGCCATGGCAGGGGTGATGAAGTCCACCCAGCCCAAGGAGAAACTCGAACCCAGGCTGCCGTGGGCGGCCGACTTCTCCGCCGGCACCGTCCGCCTCATCGGGATTGTCGAACTGGCGGGCGCGCTCGGGCTCATCCTGCCCGCCGCCACCGGCATCGCCCCGATCCTCACCCCCCTGGCCGCGTCCGGCCTGGCGATCGTCATGGTGCTGGCCGCGCTCACCCACGTCCGCCGCAAGGAGCCGTCGGCGATCGTGTTCAACGCCGTGCTGTTCGTCGCGGCGGCGGTCATCGCCTGGGGCCGTTTCGGCCCGTACGCCCTGTAACTGGCCAACTAAGTGGTCCCGGTCGTAAGTCCTTCGGGGGTTAGTATCCGAGGTAGAGGCCGCAGGCGCAGTCGAGGGCTTCTTGGGGGCTGCCGGCCGTGAAGCC